>NZ_QWKZ01000031.1 GCF_003574085.1 Meiothermus luteus
GGTGGGAGGGATTGCTGGGGCCTTGGTCCGCTACCTGGATGAAAGGCTGGAAGGCAGGGAGCTGGAGGCCTACGCCGCGGAGGTGCAAAAGCGGAAGGAGCTTCTGGCGGGCCTAGAGGTGGCATGGCGTGCGTTGGAAGAGCAAGCACGGGAGCTTTCCACAGCCAGGGTGGTGAGCACTGTTCTCGTTGAGGAGCGGCAAAAGGCGGTGGAGGAATCCCGTCGGCGCGTGGAGGGCTTACCTCCCAAGGAGGTTCTCCAGGGTAAGCTCCTGCCCTTTGAGGAGGAGCAGGCTATCCTTCGGGATTGGGAAGGGTACCAGACCGATCTGGAAGCCAAGCGGAGGGAGGTGGAGAGGTGTAGGCGGGATCTGGAGGCGCTAGCCCCCCTTCCTGAGCCTTTGCCCACTCGGGCGCACCTAGGAGCACTGGATGAGGAGGTGCGAACCTTGCGGGAGAGGGAGCGGCAGGTGGACATGATGATAGGCCGCCTTACGGAAGCCCGCGACCAGGTGGCGCAGCGCTTGGAGCGTAGGGCAAAGGTGGAGCAGAGCCTGAAAGATCTGCGGGAGACGCTGGACCGCCTGGAACCCTTGGCGGAGGACCTGGAGCCCAAAGCTTTCCCCAACTGGCTCTATGGAAGATTGCAGAAGAGCCTTTTGGAAAGGGCAAACCGTCTTCTTCAGGAACTTTCCCTAGGGCAGTACCGTCTGCACACTGAGGGGGATGCGGCGTTGGAGTACCGTGTTTTGGACCTCTGGAATGGCGTTTCCCGCTCTGCCGACACCCTCTCCGGGGGGGAGGCCTTTCTGGCCAGCCTGGCCTTGGCCCTAGCCCTGTCCGAGGAGCTGGCAGGCACCCGTCTGGAGGCTCTTTTCCTGGATGAGGGCTTCGGAACCCTAGATGGGGAAACCCTGGAGAGGGTAGCGGGAGCCTTGGAACGTTTGGGGCGACAGGGGCGCATGCTGGGCATCGTCACCCATGTGGGCACCTTGGCCGAACGTTTTCCCAACCGCCTCCGGGTGTACAAGGTCCGGGGGGAAAGCGAGGCGCGATGGGAGGTTTGAAGGCCAATAAGGACTCCTGCGCGGGTGTTCGTTTTTATCAGGGAAGGACGGACTCCCCTTGTATAATCCCCCCCATGGTTCGGATGAGAACCACTATGCTTGCCCTCTTGGTGTGGTTTTCCCTAGCGTGGGCGGCTGTGTGCCACGCTCCTGTGGCCTCCCAGGTAGCACCTCTGCCCGAACGCTACCGCTATGTGTTCGTTGTGGACGCGTCGGCCTCCATGATGGGCAAGGGGGATGGGAAAGCGGTGATCTTCCCAAAAGTGCAACAGGAACTTCTCCGCTTCCTGCAACGCCTGCCCGACGGTTCCGAAGTGATCATCATTCCGTTTCATCAAGGGCCCCAAGGGGAAGCACGGTTTCGCCTTCCTGAGGAGCATACGCGCGCAGAGGCGTATATTCGCCGCCTTCAGGCCAACGGGAGCAACACCTGGATATACCGAACTTTGGTTCAGGTTCTGGAAAGGTTGCCGAAGGATGAGGGGTGGGCCACTGTCCTTTATCTTTTCACCGACGGAATAGATAACGACCGTGCGGGCCCCTATCGGATGCGTGATGTGGTGGAGCGACTCAAGCTGCGGAGGGGCCCGTACGACTGGCTGTATTACGTGGCCCTCGGGGTAGACGTTCCTGAGGAGGTGAGGCGGAACCTTCAGGGGTTGCCTCGGGTGCGCATCCAGGAGGCTCGGGTAGGCGAGGTACCCAGGCTGGGGGCCTATACAGTGAAACCCTTGGTTCTATCCCTGGGGAACCTTAAGCAGGAACCCGCAGTGGAAGTCCCCATCCTCGTGGAAGCCCAGGGTAACCCTGGGCCTTTGGGCCTACGGCTGGAAGATATGGCTCTCCAAGAAAAAGGGGCGTTTCTCCAGGTGGAGCCCAAGACCTTGGCCCCTGGCAATCAAGCCTTGCGTTTCAAGCTAAACACGAGCGGCTCCCTATCTGACGGGGTATATACGGCTTGGCTTTGCCTCGAGGCCCCGGAGGGCACGGTGGTTCGGCCCGAGGCCCTCCGCGTGGAGTTCGCCTATCACCCCCCTGCCCTTTACCGGCTTTTGCCCGAGGAGGTCCCGCAGGAGGTGGCCCTTCCCCGAGGGGCATCGCAGACCCTGGTTTATCGGCTCGAGGGCAACGCCTGGGCCAAGGAACCCCTACGCCTAGCGGTGACCTCCCCGGAGGGGTTGGTGGCGAAGCTGAACGGAAAGAAGGGGCCCCTGGAAGCCTATCCCGGGGAGAGGGTGACCTTGGAGTTGACGAACGTGGGCCTCCGTCCGGGCCAGCGGGTGGCCTTCACCCTTCAAGCGCAAGCCCCCGCGGGGGCCCAGCTGGAGCTTCCCCCCACCCTTCCCCCTGTCACCCAGCCCCTTTCCTGGTGGGACAGGGTTCTAAGGCTATGGTGGCTTTGGCTTCCCCTGCTCCTTTTTGTGCTCTGGCTTCTGCTTAAGTGGTGGGATCGTCTACGTCCTTGGGGCGAGGCTACCTTTATAGGACCGGCCCCCGAGTGTAAGAGACAGTCGTTATCCCTTAGGGGTGTGGTAGATCTGGGGAAGGCCACGGGGGAGCGGGAACTCGAGGGGGTCCGGCTCGCGCGGCGAGGGCGTGTGGTTGTTTTAGAAGGCCTGCCCCCAGGGCTACGGGCAAAATCCCAGGGTATGCGATTGGAGCGTGGGGAAACCCTTCGGAAAGGGGAGGAACTCGTCTTGGAGAACCCTGAGTTAGAGAAGGCCTGGACCCTCCAGATTGAGAAGGTTCGCTGAGGGGGTAAACGTGAAAGCCAAGCAGGTTCGCAAGCTCAAGCGCACGGTGCTTATCGGGCTGGGAGGGACTGGAAAGCGGGCCCTGCTGTACGCCAAAAAGCACTTTTTAGAGACCTTTGGGGAGGAACCCCCGCTGGTCAAGTTCTTGCTCATCGACACCACCAGCGCCAACACGGACTCGGTGAGCGCCAAAACCCCTGATGGCCCCACGGAAAAGGCCCGCCTAAAAGCCAGCGAGGTTTTGCACATCGAGGCACGGGGCGCCAGCTTGCTTCCCCAGGTCCATGAGGAGATCCGGGGCTGGTTTCCCCCCAAAGCCGATCTCAAGGCCAACATCCTCTCAGGGGCAGGCCAGATCCGGCCTCTCGGGAGGCTGGCCCTCTTCGCCAACGCCACCACGGTGTACGAGAACCTGAGGGACCTTTTGGCGTTGGCCCGGGACTACCTAGACGAGCGACCCAGCGAGGAACGGCCCTATATCTACGAGCCCTACACCCCTCACCTCACGGTGGCGCTGGTGGGTTCCCTAGCCGGGGGGACGGGCTCGGGGATTTTCCTGGACGTGGCTTTTGTCCTCCGGGAGCTGATGAAGGACGAGGACCAGCTTTTCGGCTACTTCCTCCTTCCCGACATTTATGTCAACCGTCCGGGAACACAAAACGTGGAGGCCAACGCCTACGCCGCTTTGAAGGAGTTGGACCACTTCATGAGCCGAGAGGATACCTGGACGTACCTCTTCGGGGGGCGCAGGATTCAAGTCCGCAAGAAACCCTTTGATATGGTCTTCCTGGTGAACCGCCAAAACCGGGCGGGGAAGACCTTCAACGACGTGGACGACCTCGCTGAACTACTGGGCCTGGGCCTCTATCTGGTAAGCGGTCCCCTGGGTAAGGAGCAGGTGGACCTCTTCGATAACATCGTCCACCAGCTTAACGAGCAGAAGGGAAAGTACTACGGCAAAACGGCCCATTACGCCAGTTTTGGCGCTGCGGAGCTCCGCTTCAACCCCGCATCCGTGCTGTCCACGGCGAGCCGGGAGTGGGCCCAGGCCACCCTAAGGGAGTGGCTCGAGCCCAAGGCCCCGTGGACTGCCTACGAGGTGCGTACCTATTTTGCCGAGATAGAAACGAAGCCTCTTCCCGAGGAGGTTGAAAACGCTCCTCAGCCAAGTGGTTCATCGAATTCCCGCAGGGAAGACCTCCAAGTATGGAACAGGCTCCGACCTCAGTTGGAGAGCCGCGTTGATCAGGTTAAGGAGAAGGCCCTAAACAGCTGGGCCCTTTTGGATATAGACGCTGTCTTGGAAAAGGCGTTTCGCGACCATCACCTTCAGGACCTAATCGTTGGGCTGGAAGTGGTGGAGAAGAGCTTAGATGAGCTCCTCGACCAGCTGCGGGCGAAGGAAGGGGAAGCGCGCGACGAGTACAAAGGAGCCATAGAGGGTGTACTAAAAGATATAGACCGTGCCCACAGCAGAAGGTTGGCCATCCCTCTTTTTAGTTCTCGGCAGGATGAGGGCGGGGTCCTTGACCGAAGACGGATAAATTCCCTCTGGAGGGCGGCCACTCGCGCTGGCGCGGCCGCTGCCCGCTACGAACTGGCCAAACGTGCGTTGGACCAGATCAGGGCCAAGAAGGAGGAGCTAATCCGTTTGCGGCGCCGCTTGGAAGAGCACCTAGGGGCGTTGGGCTCCTCCGAGGCGAAGGGTGGTGTGGGCCGAGACCAGAACCCCTTTTCCCTCACCCTTCCACCGCCCTACCTGGAGCTTCAGGGGAGTTTTGCGACCCGGAGCGCTTTGGGGCGCCCAAGCCTAAAGGAGCTGCTAGCTGATACGGAGAGGGTAGTCCAAAGGCTTCAAAAAGGGGTAAAAACTTCCCTGCGCCAGTGGCTTTCCGAGGTGGTCCGCCACCGAGAGGAAGAGCCGATGCTCTGGGAGGCGGTGGAGAGGACCTTCCGGGAGTTGGACCAGCTTTCCGCCCCTGCTTGGGATTACGAGGACGCCTGGGTGGCTAACCCGAAGCTCGGCTACAGGGAGCTGGTGCATATCGTTGGCCTCGAGGACGCCAGCGATCGCGAGCATCCTTTGGTGAGCGATGAGGAGCTGCTGAGCGTTTTTGCGGGAACCCTCCATGACCGTTTGCGTTTGCAGAAGGTATCCACGGGAGACCCTGACCGCGTACTGTTTTACAAGGTGGAGGCGTCCATACCCGCCTTTGCCCTTAGGGGAATAAGCCTCTATCGGGAACGCTACCTTCAACTTTCCGGGGAACGGAGCTTTCATGTTCATCGGGAGTGGGAGGAGGGGCTTCCCGACCTTCTGCCCCTTCCCCGACCGGAGGAGGTGGCGGAAGTGTGGACCAAGGCGCGCCTGTTCGGGATCCTGCTGAAGGAAAATAGGGAAGATCCCTATCGTTTCCCGGACCATCGGCGGGGTAAGGGCAATTTCTACACTTTGGGCAACCGGCCTGCGGAGGCCTATTCAGCCCTGGCCCAAGATTTCTTCGCTTTTAAGGACCTCGAGGCCCAGGTTCGAGCCGAGGAGAATCGTAGAAAAGCTTCTTCGGAGAAGCTTCTCAAGCTGCTCGAAGGGGTAAGGCAGGCTAGGGAGAACCGCCAGAGTATGGTTGCGGAGGCTTCCGGGGAGTGGACCGAGGAAGACTTGAACGTGTTCCGGCAAGAGCTCCGTGTTTTAGAGGCCTTTGAGGACGAGCTTTCCCGCTATAACCCCTCCCATGGGGAGGATAAGTTCCCGAGCGTCTAGGCATGCGCCGTCCCACCTTGGTCCTCCCCCTTTCCCATCTGGGCCGGAGCTTGGTACGTCAGGCGCTGCCTTTTTGGCCCCAGCGCCTCGAGGAGGGCACTTGGGCGGTGGCCGAATGGGAAGCGTGGCGTCCAGCCCTTCAAGGGCTTCTTGCCCTCCCCAAGTTTCTGGCCTTGAAGCGCAGGGGGACCGCGTTGGACTTTGGGCTCCACGTGGTGGTCTTGGCCGAAGCTTCGGAAGAAGGGCTTCCCCCCTTGGTGGCGGACCTGGAGGCCGCCTTCCTTCGGGGAGAATACCGGGATCAGGAGGTGTGGCTTCACCTGGTCCTTTTCCTACGGGGCCCCGAAGACCTGGAAGGCTTGAAGCGCTTTGCCCCAGACCCCACGTACCCCTTGGCATGTCGCGTTTGGCCCGTGTCCCGCTGGTCCACTAACGGGCTCTACCTCCCGAAGGATGAATTCCTGGCCCTCTGGGTGCAGCACTTCGTGGAGGCCTTGGTTCGGTCGGGGGCGCCCTTGGCACCCCAGCGAGGCCGGGACTGGGTGGGATTGGGTATCGCCCGGCTGGACTGGGCCAAGCCTAACTCGGAGGCGTTGGCGCTTCGCCTGTGGGAGGAAATCCAAAACGTTCAGCTCGCTTCCCCTCCCCAGGTCCCGGACCTTCCCCCATGTCCTCCCTTGGACCTTAGCCGAGCCCCGAAGCTTCCGGAGAGGACGGACTGCAGGACCTTTCCCGAGTGGCAGGAGGGGCGATGGGAAGCCTTTCGCAAGGAGGTCGCCCTGCAAGGCGAGGCCAGTCTGGAGCCTGTGCTGGCGGCTTTGGAGGCCAGGTACCCCTTTGAAATCGGTCGCCAGGCTTTGCTTTTGGGGTTGCCGGCCCTGAGGGAATCGGAGAGGCTTCTGGACGAAGCCTTGTCCCGGATCGGTGCAGAGTGGGATGCGCTCTTGTCGGAGTTGGACCGGGTGGCGGGCCTCGAGGGCCGCAGGGCTCGCTTGGCGCGCTTGGAAGCGCGTGCCGCCCAAGGACGGCCTGTGGACGCGGAGGAGATGGCCCGCCACCGAGAGGCCTTGGCTGAACTGGACCAGGCTTTGGCGGAGGGGGACCTTAGCCTGTTCCTGGAAAAGGATGAAGCGGCACAGCAAGCCCGGGAGCGCCTAGGCTGGCTAAAAGACCGCTATCTCGATTTGCGGGAGAAATGGTCCCGCATGGAGCAAGCGCCACCCGCCACGCCCCCATCCTTTTGGGCTAAAGTGCGCGCCCTTCTGCGCCGCCTTTTTGGTAAGAGGGGGGCTCACCAAGGGGAAACGTTGACCCGGAAGGATCTTTGCGACCTAGGGTGGAGGGTTCTCCGTGAAAGCCACGAGGCCAACGAAGCCCACACCCAGCGGTTTCTTCACTATTTAGAACATTGGCGGCGTATGCTCCTCCTCCGCCACTACCGGGAGGCCCTCGCCCGCGAGAAGGAAGGGGTAGCCCAGGCCCTGGGATGGGTTGGACGCCTAGACCTTACCCCCAGGCCTCAAGACGAGAACCCACTTGAACTTCGCGTGCAAGCCCGAGGGGTGCCCCGCCACAAGATCCAAGAAGCCGCCAAGACTCTGGTGCAGGCGGGTGCCTTGGAAGCCTTTTGGGATGGTGACGTGGAGTCTGTGCGCCACGCCTTCCTGGAGGAGGCGAGGCGCCTCGCTGAGGCTACCCCGGTGGAACCGTTGGCGGAGGTGCCCGAGGAGGTTTGGGACGCTCTAGTGGTGGCCGCTTCTCCCCGGGTCCGGTTAATGAACTGGCCCGAACACCGGCGGTACGCTTACGTGTTGGGAAGCGTCCAACGCCGACGTTGGGGGGAGCCTTACGGTGAGGAATCTTGGTTCCCCGAGGAAATCATCCTTTTGCGCATGGTTTATCCTTTGGCTCCCGATCACCTGGCGGATGTTTCCCTCTGGGAAGCCCCATTAGAGGACTCCCAGGGGGAGGGGCAGCGCTCCGATAGGCGCCAGTCTGACGTGATACGGGGAAACCCTTTGTTGGATGAGCTCTTGAGGGAGGTGTAAGATGTCAGAGGGCCTATCGTTCGAGCGAATCCAGGAAGCTTTTCCGGGGCAGGTGGTGTTAAAGGCCCTCACCCAGGAAACCCTCTTCCCAAGGGTACCGCGGTTTGTGGTGGAAAACCTCTTGGCCCGGATGGGTGGGACAGCGGAGGCTGTGGAACGTGTTCGCCGCCTTCTGGAGGCCCAGTACCAGGGGCCTGGGAGTGCGGAGTGGATCAAGGACCAGCTCCTGCGGAAAGGCCGGTTTGTACTCATTGACCGGGTAGCAGTACAAGTGGACCTTTCCTCGGGAAGCTATCGGGCCTACTTGCCCAGCCTTGGAGACCATCCTGTGGAGGTAAGTCCCAAACTCGCTGAGGAGCACCCCGGAGTTCTGTTCGGCATGTGGGGCACCATGGAGCTGGTCTATGCCGGAGGTCGGGTAAGGCTCACCCAGTTTTACCCGTTCCAGGCCAGCCTGGTGCGCTTGGAGTCCTACCTGCAGGGACGCAGCCGTTTCACTGAGGAAGAATGGGTGGACCTCCTCTTAGGAAGTGTGGGCCTCGAGCCCCAGGGTCTAAGCCGTAGGCTAAAGCTTCTCTATTTGGCCCGTTTGGCGCCGTTAGTGGAACCAGGTCTGCACCTTATGGAGTTGGGCCCCCGCCAGACGGGGAAGACTTACCTCTCGCGAAATACCTCGTCGGAAGCCTTTGTTATCTCCGGGGGCAAAGTGACCCCTGCTGTGCTCTTCTACAACCAGCTCACCCGCAGGCCTGGCTTGGTGCCCACGTACAAGGTTCTTATCTTTGATGAGATCGCCCACACGGCTTGGGAGGACCCTTCCATCCTTTCAATTCTGAAGGACTATATGGAGTCTGGTCAGTTCAGCCGCGGAGGGCGTACCTTCCTGGCAGAGGCTTCCTTGGTGTTCTTGGGCAACACCGACTCCGACCGGGTGCCCCTAACGAGGGTTCTTCCCGCAGGGCTAAAGGGGGACACAGCCTTCTTGGATCGCATTCACGGGCTCCTGCCCGGGCACGAATTCCCCAAGATCACCCCAGAGCTTCTCTACCAGGGCCCCGGGTTGGTGGTGGATTACCTAGCGGCAGCCTTCCGGCACTTGCGTCAGAAAGCCTTTCCTCTGGACCTCGAGGCGCCGAAAGGCTATACGCAACGGGATCTCCGTGCCTTGAGGAAATGGCTTTCTGCTTTGTTGAAGTTGGTCTATCCTAATAAAGATTGGCCCTCCTCGTTTTGGCAGGAAGCTTTGGGGCTGGCGCAAGAGCTTAGAAATCGCGTATACGAAGAGCTTCATCACTATAACCCCGACGAGTTCCCGCGTCGTCGGGGAGGGGAATTACCGTACGCAGAGGCATCCTCCCCTCTTTCCTGGGAGGAGGTTTTTTCCCTCCTGCCCTCGGATTACCACGCTCTTTTCGCTGGCCTGCGGGGGCTGGGGTTCCCGCCTCCTCAGGAAGGCCCCGAGGACTTAGTGGAGAATGGGCAGGTGGTAGGTTGTTCTCTGGCCCGGTGGGGGGAACGCCGCCTGGTTGCGCCGGGTTTGGGGCGGTACGGTCTCGAAGTCACCCCGGACTCTGATCCGGAGGCGGTCGTTGCTTGGCTCGAGGGCGAAGCCTAACCCGTTGGGAGAAAGGGGCTAGGCTCATCCCAGTACCCAACCCAAAGGTGTTCCCTGGCGCGGGAGAAGGCTACATAAAGGAGGTTTTCCTCCTTTTCTAGAACCTCCTCCCGGTCCTTTTCCGATGGGGCTTTCCTGAGTTGGGCTTCCAGGGGAAAGAAACCCTTGTTGGCGCCAAAAACCGCCACTGCACGGAATTCCAGTCCCTTGGCGCTGTGAACCGTGCCCAAACGGACACCCCCTTCTAGAACTTCTTTATCCGATAGACGAGTAACCGGAATATGCGCTTTTCTAAAAGCATTTTCCAAAGCATCAGCGAGGTGCCAGATCCGTACCAGCACGCCGATTTCCTCAGGCTGGGTACCTCGCTCCAATAGCCAGCGAACCCATGTCAGAAGCCCTTCTTCACACGCCTTTTGTGTGGGGAATTGCCGAATCTCGGGCTCTGGGCCTCGGAGAAGGGATAGCACCTCTCTAACCTCTCCTTCCAGAGAGGGCGGAAGAACCTTTTCCGCAATCGTGGCGATTTCCCGGGTGGTCCGGTAGTTGACGCGAAGCCGGATAGAGCGACCGCGTACCTCTAAACCAAGGGCCTGCCAGGACAAAGGCCCCTTATAGATGCGTTGTCCTGGATCTAGGGCAAAGAAGAGATTGTCCGGGGCTTCTTCAACGATTGCACGTACCAACATGAGTTCCGCTGGTCCCAGGTCTTGGGCCTCGTCCACCACTACTGCCCTGAACCGTGGCAAGGTTCCCCTTTCCGCTTTGTCCCTCAGGCGATGAAGCAAGCCATTAAAGGTTAGAGATCCCTTGGCTTCCAGGGCTGCCCACACTTCCTGGAAGACACCGAAAAGCTTCATTCGCTCTCTAGCGGTGAGGGGAATACCCCGGCCCGTGCGGGGAAAATCTCGGTATGCTTCCCAAGCGTATAATCCCCATTCGTCCGCAAAGGAAAACTCGGACAGGAGGAAGGAAGGCTCATGGCTTAGTTGCCTTGCGGCATCCTGAAGGTGGGAGGCATAGTCTTTTTCCGTGGCTAGTTGAATGGGGCCTATGTGTTCCTCATACCACCGCCGAGCCAAGCCGTGGATGTTCTCGATGGTAAGGTTGGGAGGTAATTCTCCCAATAGGAGCCGGAGCGCCGCTTTGAGTCTAGAGGCTAGGTACCGATTGAAAGACGTTAGGAGGATGGAGGTTCCAGGGTACCGTCGAGCCAGTTGGGCAGTCCTGTGGAGCGCTACCACGGTCTTACCTGTACCCGCCGGGCCTACCACTCGGGCAGGACCTTGGAACACCCGCTCCACCGCCTCCCGTTGCGCGGGGTGGAGGAAGAGCATCCACTGCTCCCAAGGATAGTTTAGAGCTCGCCTGAGTTCATCCAGGGATTCTAGTAGGTAAAAGTGCTGGCGGGCCAGGGGATGGCGGAGCCATTCCTCGGTCGTAGCTACCTTGGGGGGTGGGATCACGGGCTTCCTCGCAGCGAGGTCTAACAACCTTTCTTGTACATCTTGCGGTAGGCCAGAGATGAGCTCTAAAAAGCGCTCCTCGTCCTCAACGAGGAGCAAGGGCTTAATGTACGAAGGTGGCACTCCCAAGTCCAGAAGGTATTCTTCAGAGTGGTGGCCGATAAGCGGCTGAACAATGCGAGGCTCCACCTGCGTAACCTCAACCGTCCTGAAAATCTGGAGAACCCCATTGCGCGGGTGAACTTCGGCGCGGTGGGTTTCCGCCCACCGGTAAGCATCATCGTGATGGTCAACGTACGCTAGGATCCAAGGTCCGCTTGAGTCTTTATACAGAATTATGCGAATGTCTTTGTTCACGTAAATAGACCAGAAACCCTTGTTTTTGAGCTTATCCAATCTGTGCAGCTTAAGGCCAGGATGTTGTGGATTTTGCGCGAACAGGTTTACCGCATCAAGAATCAGCTCCTGCTCTGTGGAGGTGAGACTCGCTAAAGCTTTGAGGAAGTCGTTTGTTATAGCTTGTTGCATTCATCCCTCCTTTTCGGCATCAATTGTAGCCCCTCATAAGAGGGGCCCTCAAATCTAGGCCTTCAGGACCCTAAGCTCAACGTTATCCCGAGCCCCACGGCTTCGGCCACATCCTCAGACGGGTACCCCGGTGGTGGCATGTGCTTGACCACCGCTTCCAGGGCCTCGCGCAGGAAGGCATTGATCACCAGGCCCACGGCAGAGGAGCCTTCCTCCGCCAGGGCCAGGACGTGTTCCTTTTCCGAGGCCATCAGGATGTGGGGCTCGAGGCTCCCATCCCCGATGCGGGGGTGCGCCCATCCTGCCATCTTCTCCCGGTATGCCCTAGCGTCCAGGTAGAACGCTTCTCGGGGGAGGGGGGGTGGCTCCGATGACTTGGTCCAGCTCCTGGTTCTATGGTGTCCATGAGCGCCAGGAGCCGCTTGGCCTCATCTGCTCCTAGGGGCACGAGAACGAGCTGCAGGCGGGCCTCGAGGCTCGGCCAGGGCTTGGTTGGGACGGGAAGGGCGGGAACGTGCTCGTCCATACACATATTGCAGAGATTTTCGGATGGGGAGCCCCAACGAGACTTCCCATCGGTGGGCCGCCGGCAGTTTTCTACTTAGGCTGCCACGAAGGTTTCCTTCCTTGAGTACGTGAGGAACTTCATTAGCCCTCCTCGAGGCGCACCAAGGTCAGGACTGTTCCTCGATGCCACGGGGGAAGAGCTCCTTCACGGGCTCCTGGGCTTCCTTTTTCCTCGGTTTCCGCCGCTTATCCTGAGCCCGACCGGGTCTTGAGCCGGGTCAGGTCCTTCTCCCGCGAAACTGATGGCCGGCTGGAGTATCTTGCCCCCACGAGCGCGCATAGGGACTAGGTGTGGGGGTAAGAGCTGCCCATTTCCTCATGCCCGGTTCCCGGATCTAGTTTAAAAAGTTGTGTCTGGACTTACGCGGCCCCCACCTGCAGCGATAACAGAGGGCTCAAATCCAGGCCGGAGGACTAAGGTTGGTATCCTATCTTCCGGCCTTCTCCGTGACATGAAGGCCCATCTTATCTGGCGATCCCTAGGGTGCGTAAGTCCAGTTTAGATGTCACCTTGAGTGAGATTTGGTATTCCAAGTTTGGGGCTTGGCCGGAAGGTCGGGCCCCACGTGCTGGAAGTTGCCCCCAGCGGCAGCAGCCCGTAGACTTTGCCCTGTGGAGATGCTGTTTCGCGGAAAGCGGGAGCGGAAGCTGGGAGACAGCGTTGCGGTCCAGCTCGAGGGGGTTACCAAACGGTTTGGGGATGTGCGGGCAGTGGACAATGTGAGCCTCGAGGTGCGCGACGGGGAGTTTTTCAGCCTCTTGGGCCCTTCAGGATGCGGTAAGACCACCTTGTTGCGCATGATTGCGGGCTTTGAAACTCCGGACGAGGGACGGATTCTGATCGGCGGTAAGGACATGACCGACGTGCCTCCCTACCTACGCCCGGTCAACACGGTCTTCCAAAGCTACGCCCTCTTCCCCCATATGAACGTGGAGCAGAACATTGCCTTTGGGCTGCGTATGAAGCGGATGCCCAAGGAGGAGATTGCCCGCCGGGTGGCGTGGGCCTTGGAGCTTGTCAACCTCTCCGGCTTTGAAAAGCGTCGCCCCGATCAGATGTCCGGTGGGCAGCGCCAGCGGGTGGCCCTGGCCCGGGCGTTGGTCAACGAGCCCGAGGTGCTGCTCCTGGACGAGCCCCTCTCGGCCCTTGACCTGAAGCTGCGCCAGGAACTCAGGGTTGACCTGATGAACCTTCAGGAGCGGCTGGGGATTACTTTTATCTTCGTGACCCACGACCAGGAGGAAGCACTGGTCATGTCGGACCGGATTGCGGTCATGAACAGGGGCCGCATTGAACAGCTTGGACCCACCGAGGAGATATACGAGCTGCCCAAGACCGCCTTTGTGGCCCGCTTCATCGGCGATTCCAACCTGATTCCGGCCAAAGCCATAGAGCCCCGCAAGGTGCGCACGTCCTTGGGGGACTTCGTGTTGGACGATGATGACGCGCTGATTCCGGGCCAGGAAGTGTTGCTTTCCATCCGACCGGAGAAGATACGCCTCTTCCGCGAACGGCCCAGCCTGCCCAATGTGTTTAGGGCCAAGGTGGACGACATTATCTACACCGGTTCGGAGAACCTCTACATCCTGCTGGCCGATGGACAGCGGCTGATGTGCGAGACCTTGAACCACGACATCCAGGAGCCCGGCCACGAGGAGTTTGACTACGACGAAGAGGTCTGGGTGGCCCTGACCCCGGAGAAGCTGGTGGTCATCCAGGAGGAAGGCCATGCGTGAGGCCGCGACCCCTGCCCAGCGCTTGCGCCGGGTGCTCCTGACGGTGGGCCCCGGGGCTTTTTGGTTGGTGCTTTTTGTCCTCATACCCACCCTCATCGTCCTGGTGGTTTCCCTGATGAGCCGGGGCAGCCTTGGGCAGCCGGTGCCCCCTTTTGGGCTGCACAACTACGTGCGCTTTTTCTCCGACCCTTTGTTTTTGGAGATTATCGGCCGGAGCCTTTGGATTGGCCTTTGGTCCACCCTCTTGGTGATACTGCTGGGCTACCCGCTGGCCTTTTACATCGCCCAAAGCCGCTACAAAGAGGTGTTGCTGCTCCTGGTGGTGATTCCCTTCTTCACCAACTTTCTGATAAGGGTCTACGCCTGGATTGTGGTGTTTCAAAAAGAGGGCCTTCTAAACGCCTTTATCACCGCTTTTGGTCTACCTCCGGCGGAGCTTTTGCCCTCTACCCTGGCGGTGTATGTGGCCACCGTCTACACCTACCTGCCCTTTTTTGTGCTGCCCCTTTACGCCGCGGTGGAGCGGATTGACTGGAGCCTGCTCGAGGCCGCCTACGACCTGGGGGCCAGGCCCGTGCGGGCTTTTTTTGAGGCCATCTTTCCCCAGACCCTGCCGGGGCTTCTGGCAGGCTTTCTCTTGGTCTTCATCCCAGCGGTGGGCACCTTTGTGATCGCCGACCTCTTGGGGGGAGGGAAGGTTACGCTGGTGGGCAACCTGATCCAGCTCCAGTTTGGCTCGGCGCAGAACTGGGCCTTTGGCAGTGCCGCGAGCATGGTCTTGATGGCTATGGTTCTTCTGGGCCTCTGGTTGTACGCCCGCACCCAGGGTGAGAGGGGGCTAGACCGGCTGGTATGAAGCGGATTTTGTCCTTTCACGCCGGGCTGGTCTTCGCTTTTTTGTACCTGCCCATCCTGGTCATCGTGGCCCTTTCCTTCAACCAGAGCCGTTTTGGGGTGCGCTTTACCGGTTTTACCCTGGAGTGGTACGCGCGGCTTTTTAGCAACGAGCGCATCCTGGAGTACCTGACCAACACCCTGATTGTGGCCGTGGTCTCCACGGCGGTCTCCACCGTGCTGGGCACCCTGCTGGCGGTTGGGCTGGTGCGGTACGAGTTCCGCCTGAAGAACGCCTTGCGCTACCTGCTCTACGTGCCGGTGGTGGTTCCCGATGTGGTGATGGGGATTTCCCTGCTGCTCCTTTTTGATGTGGTGCGGGACGCCATCGGCTGGCCAAGGCTCTCCCTTTTTACGATAATTCTGGCCCACATTAGCTTTCAGATTGCCTATGTGACCCTGGTGGTGCGGGCCCGGCTGGTCCTTCTGGACCCGACCCTCGAGGAGGCAGCCAAAGACCTGGGGGCCACCTCTTGGCAGACCTTTCGTGAGGTGACGCTGCCCCTTATTATGCCTGGGGTTATGGCCGGAGCGCTTTTGGCCTTCAGCCTTTCGCTGGACGACTTTGTGATTACCTTCTTTACCGCTGGCTCGGGTTCAACCACCCTACCTTTGTACATTTACTCCTCGGTTAAGCTGGGTATCCGACCGGAGATACATGCCCTCTCTACCCTTATGGTAGGGGTTACGGTCTTGGTCATCTTGCTGGGCGTGCTCTTCTGGAAGAAGCGATAAGGAGGCTGGTGTGAGAGGATTTTGGTGGTGGCCTTTGTTGTTGGTCTTTTTGGCAGGTTGTGGACAGGAGAAGAAGGAGCTGCGCTTGCTCAACTGGTCGGACTACATGCCCAAGGAGGTGCTCCAGGAGTTTGAGAAGCGGGAAGGGGTGCGGGTGGTGGAGGATACCTACGAGTCCCCGGAGGCCATGCTCTCCAAGCTACAGGCTGGGGGAGACAGCGAGTACGATGTGCTCATCACCCCTGACTACACCGTGGGTACCCTAGCCCGGGCGGGAACCCTGCAGGAGCTGGACAAGTCCAAGATCCCGAACCTGGCCAACCTTGACCCCCAGTTCACCGACCCCGCCTACGACCCTGGGGCACGCTACAGCGTGGCCTACCAGTGGGGCACCACTGGGCTGGCCTACCGCGAGGACCTGGTGAAGGGGCCGGTGGAGAGCTGGGCGGTCATCTTTGACCCGCAGCAGCAGGTGGGAAGCTTCCTGCTTTTGGATGAGATGCGGGAGATGGTCGGCGCGGCCCTCAAATACAAGGGTGAATCGGTCAACACCACTGATCCCGCTAAGCTGGCCGAGGCCCAGGCCCTCCTGCTCGAGGCTAAGCGGCGCTCCCAGGGCTTTGCCGGGGGTACGAGCATCCGCGACCGCCTGATTGGTGGGGACATCGCGGTAGGGCCGGCCTACTCGGGTGATATCCTGGCCGCCCAGGAGGAAAACCCGCAGCTAAAGTACGTGATCCCCAAGGAGGGCGCTACCCTTTGGGCCGACTGCCTGGTGGTCCTCAAGAAGAGCCCCAACCACGAGCTGGCCTACAAGTTCATCAACTTCTTGCTGGAACCCGAGATCGCCGCGCAGATTTCTAACTCCATCGGCTATGCCACCCCGGTGGCCGCGGCCATGGACAGGATTGAGCAGAAGGACAACCCCCTCATCTACCCCTCTGCGGAAATCCGCCAGCGCCTAGAGCTCCTGGCCGACCTGGGGGAGGGGGCGGAGGCCTTCAACCGGGTTTGGGCTGAGGTGAAGTCGCGCTGAGCCCGCCCCTTATTCGCCCCGCAGCCACCCTCGGAGCACCCGGAGGTTGTGGGCGTCCTCTTGGGGGCTGCGGGGGGTTTCCAGGATAAAGATTTTCTCCCTTAGCCGGGGCTCGAGGAGCACTTCCTTGAGCCCCGGCCCGATTTTCCCTTCCAGAAGGTTGGCGTGGTGGTCTATCTGGCTGCCCTTTTCGCCTACTGAGTCGTTGAGGTGGACCACGCCGAGCCGTTCCAGCCCCAAGTGTTCCTCCAGCTCGTCCAGGGCGTGCAGGGGGTCGTACCCGGCGGCAAAGGCGTGGCAGGTGTCCAAGCAGACCCCTAGGGGGGTTTCCACCACCAGCTCGGCCAGTTCCTTTATCCGCGCCCCTAGCTTCTCACCCCCGCCGGCGGTGTTCTCAAACAGCAGCTTAGGCCCCCGCCGGTGGGGCTCGAGCCCGGCCAAGGAAAGCGCCCTCAGCGCGTTTTCCTTGGCCCGTTGGGGCCTGCCTGAGCCAGGGTGCACCACCACGTAGGAGGCCCCCAGGACCTGGGCCTTGACCAGGTCGTCGGCCAGGCTGAAGACGCTTTTTTCCCCCAACTCACCCTCTGCGGCCAGGTTGACCAGGTAGGAGGCGTGGATGACCGTGGGCAGCCCTCCCAGGTTTTCCTGCCGGGCCCGGAAGCCCTCTACTTCGCTGGGTTTGAGGGGCCGGATTTTCCAGCTCCTGGGGCTTTTGGCGAAGATTTGCATGGCGCTGAGGCCCAGCAGGCCTGCCTCCTCGGCGGCCCCGGCGATGCCTTGCTTGCCCGCGATGGATAGGTGAAGGCCGTACCTCATAGGAAATCCCGCCCTTTCGCCTAGGGCTTGGGCCAGCGGTCCAGAACCTCTAACCTGACCCAAAGAATTCCCTGCCGCTGCATGCCAAGCTGTAAGGCCGCCCCGTAGGAGAGGTCAATGATCCGGCCCCTCGTGTGGGGGCCTCGGTCGTTGATGCGCACCACCACGCTGCGGCCGTTGCGGGGGTTGATCACCCGCACCCAGGTGCCAAAGGGCAGGTGGCGGTGGGCGGCGGTGAGCTGGAACTTGTTGAACCGCTCCCCGCTCGCGGTGCGCCGGCCGTGGAAGCGCCCGCCGTACCAGGAGGCCAGCCCCTCCTGCACGCTGCGGACCTGGGGCTCTATTGGGGCCGGAGGGAGACGGAGGAAGACCCAGGGCCGGGGTTTGGGCTGGGGAGGCTCCAGGAGGGGCAGAACCTCGAGGTTCATGGGGTCCCAGTCGGAAGGGGGTATGGTGAGCTTTAGCCCGGCGGGCAGGGGGTCCTCAATGAGGCCGTTGGCCATCATCAATTCGGAAACGGGTACCTGAAAGAGCCGGGCGATGCGCCCTAGGGTGTCTCCCGGCTGGACCACGTAGCCCTGGCCCAGGCCCATTCCTCCCAGCAGCGCCAGCGCGAACCACCGCCTCATAGCACCATTAGCTCCTTGGGGCTTTGCGACAGCAGCTCAAATCCCCCGTCGGTGACCCGTACCAAGTCCTCAATGCGGCACCCGCCCTTTCCGGGAATATAGACCCCAGGCTCAATGGTGATGACCTGGTCGGGCTCCAGGACATCCTCGGAGGTTTGGCTGAGGCTGGGGCCTTCGTGGATGTAAAGCCCCACCCCGTGCCCCAGGCTGTGGGTGAAGTACGCGCCGTACCCCCTTTGCTCCAGGTGATCGCGGGCCAGCGCGTCTAGCTCGGCCCCCCTGCGCCCCGGGGTGACCGCCTCTAGGGCCTTTTGCTGGGCTTCCAGCACGGCCTGGTAGAGTTCGTGTAGCTCCTCCGAAGGCTGCCCCACCGCGACCGTGCGGGTCATGTCCGAGCAGTAACCCTCCACCACAGCGCCGAAGTCCAGGGTGACCAGCTCCCCGGCCTGGATGGCCCTTTGGGTGGCCCCTCCGTGGGGCTGGGCCCCCCGCTCACCGGAGGCCACCGTGATGCTAAAGGCGACACCCTCTGAGCCTTCCCTGCGCAGGAAGAACTCCAGCTCCAAGGCTACTTCAATCTCCCGCACGCCGGGCTTTAGGTAGCCCAGGATGTGCTGGAAGCCGCGGTCGGTCAGGGCGGCAGCCTTGCGGATGCGCTCCAGCTCCGGGGGCCTTTTGCGCTGCCGCATCCGCTCAAAGACCCCCTGGGTGGGGACAAACTCGAGCCCAGGGAACTCCTTTTTGAAGGATTCCAGCGCCGCCACGCTCAGGTGCTCGGCCTCAAAGCCCACCCGCCCGCGAAAGAACTCCGAAAGCAGCTTTCCTAGCTCGTTGCGTCGCTGTAGAATGCGGTAAGGAAAGGGCTGCTTTGAGGCTTCCACCAGGTAGCGCCCGTCGGTGATGAGGACCGGGCCTTCGGGGGTGATGACCAGTTTGGCGTCTTTGCCCTCTACAAAGCCCGACAGGTAGCGGACATTGTGGGGGTTGGAAACGTACAGCACGTCTACAGAGAGGCTTTCTAGTAGTTTGGCGAAGTCCACGGCAAGACTCTACCCGATGAGGGTGGGGTGTTGAAGATATTTTTTTCACGAACATGATTATCGTGAAAGAAAACACAAAAAGCCTCTTCATCCCGCTGTGCTATACAAAGGGTATGGGACGAATTCCTGCGGCTGTTTTGCTCTTTTGTGTGGCCTTGGCCCAGGTTTCCCCGGAGGCCGCCCAGTGGCTCGAGCGGGCCCGGAACGCCTTGGGCGGGGCAGCGCTGGCCAACCTCAGAACCTACCGGGAGGTCACCACACACATCTACTACACCCCCGACGGCAAGGAGGAAAGCCGGATTGTGACCCTGTTGCTGGTGGACTTTACCAACGGCCGGGTGCGGCTGGAAATCTACGACCCTGAGAGCCTGAACCAGCCCCGGCCGATCCCCCTAGCCCTGCAGCAGTACAGCCCCAAGGAGAGCTTCTTCTGGAGCCGGGAAACCTCGCTGCGGCCGCTGCCCTTGCGGGAGAGGGAGATTCTCCGCTCGAGCCTCTTCACCGGCTGGCTGGGCCTTAAGTACGGCCGGGAGGGGCGGGAAGGGGCCCGTTTGGCCGAGGGCGCCTTGCGCGAGCGGCGGGGGCGGCTGCTTACGGTGCGCACCCAGGGCTGGGAGAGCACCTACCTGCTCACCCCCGAGGGGCTGCCGCTCGGCGAGCGGCTGCGGATACCCGGGGTGGGGGAGAGCATCACCTTTTTCTCCGAGTACAAGACCATCCAAGGGGTGCGCCTGCCCCAGCGCTGGGAGAACTACGTGGACGGGGTGCTGGCCGCCCGGGGAGAGGTGGTGGAAGCGGAGATTAACCCCGCCTTCAGCGAGGCCGACTTCTTCAAGCCGCTGCAGTAGCCCTAGCGGGGAAAGAAGGGCAGCTCGAGGTCCACCAGGCTCGCGTAGACCACCTTCCAGCCCTGCTCGCCAAAGCTGAGTTGGGCTGCCCCCCTTCGCCGCAGGGGGCCGCTTTCAAGGAGCACGCTTAGGGCAAACCGCAGGGTGGCCTGCCGGCCGGAAATCTGAACCTGCTCCACGGCCAGCTCAAAGCCCCGCAGCCCGGCCGGCCCTTGCCCAAAGGCCGGGCTTGGGTTCAGCAGAAAGCGCTCGCTCCAGCGCGGGTCGTTGCACCTCAGGCCCTCAAACACCTGGCGCAAGGCGTTCTCGGCCAGAAGCGCCGAGGGGGCCGGGCGGGCGTTGGGGTCAGGCCGGGCGATGGCCTGGAGGGCCTCCCTGGCCCAGTGGCAGGGGGGCACATCCACAAAAGGAGAGGTGCCTGGCTGGGCCAGGGCGATTCCTCCCAGAAGGGCGAGCAGCAGGATTCCCCTCATGCCCCTACCCTGGCAGACCAGAACCATTCCGAAAAGAGGCCATCCCACCATTCCCTCCCAGGGGGATGGGGCTTCACCTGGTATAAACTGTGCCCGATGGAACGCCGCTACTTTGGCACCGATGGGGTACGGGGGGTGGCCGGGGAGCCGCCCCTGACCCCGGAGTTCGTGCTCAGGCTGGGCCAGGCCGCGGGGGCCTTCTTCAGGGGCCACACCCCCCGCCCAGTGGTGCTCTTGGGCAAGGATACCCGCCTTTCCTGTGACCTGCTGGAAGCCGCTTTGGCCGCTGGCCTGATGTCCCAGGGGGTGCGGGTTGAACACCTGGGGGTGCTGCCCACGCCGGGGGTGGCCTACCTGACCCAGCGCCTTGGGGCTACTGCCGGGGTTATGATCTCGGCCAGCCACAACCCCTACCAGGACAACGGCATCAAGTTTTTCAGCCACCAAGGGGACAAGCTCTCCGACGAGGCCGAGGCCGAGATTGAGGCCCTTCTGGAAAGGGACCTCCCCACCCAGGGCATCGGCACAGTTTCCGATTTTCGCGAAGCTGAGCGGATGTACCTGGAGTTTTTGTCCTCCAAAGGAACCAGCCTGGAGGGCCTGCGTATCGTGCTGGACACGGCCAACGGGGCCACCTACCGCCTGGCCCCCCGGCTTTTCCAGCGCTTGGGAGCGGAGGTCTTCGTCATGTTCAACACCCCCGACGGGCGCAACATCAACAAGGGATGCGGCTCCACCCACACCGAGTTCCTGCGGGCCCAGGTGGTGGAGATGGGCTACGACCTGGGGGTGGCCTTTGACGGGGACGGGGACCGGGCCATCCTGGTGGACCGCATGGGCCGGGAGTTCCACGGCGACCACCTGCTCTACCTGAACGCCCTGATGCGCCGGGAGCCCGGGGTGGTGGGTACCCTGATGAGCAACATGGGCCTTGAGGTCAAGCTACGCGAGGCTGGCATCCAGTTTTACCGCACCGCGGTGGGGGACCGCTATGTCTACGAAAAGCTCAAAGCCACTTCGCTCTCCTTAGGGGGAGAACAAAGCGGGCACATCCTCTTCCTTGATCACGCCCCCACCGGGGATGGGATGCTGACCGCTATTTTGAGCCTCGAGGCGATGCGCCGCTCGGGCCGCGACCTCTCGGAGTGGTACGAGGCTTTACCCATGTACCCGCAGCTTTTGAGGAACGTGCGGGTCAAGGACAAGCAGCGGGTCATGGGCCACCCTGAGCTGCACCGGGCCATTCAGGAGGCGGAGCGGGCTTTGGATGGGCAGGGCCGGGTGAACGTCCGCCCCTCGGGCACCGAGCCTTTGGTGCGGGTGATGGTGGAGGGGCCGGCCGGGGTCATTGAGGAGGTATCCAACCACCTGGTGGGCCTGGTGGAGCGGTTGGACGGGACCCTATGAGGGTGAGGCTGCCCCTTACGGTGCGCTACGCCGAGACCGACGCGATGGGGGTGGTGCACCACAGCAGTTATGTGGTCTGGCTCGAGGCGGCCCGGGTGGAGTGGCTCGAGCGCATCGGCCTGCCCTACCCCGAGGTGGAGGCCCAGGGCCTGGCCTTTGCGGTGGTGGAGCTGGGCCTGACCTACCGCCGGGCGGCTCGCTTCGGCGACCGGGTGGAGGTGGAGGTCTGGCTGGCCGAGCTGGCCTCGCGTACCCTGGAGTACCGGTACCGGGTCTGGCGGGGGGAGGCCCTTCTGGCCGAGGGCTTCACCCGGCACCTTTGCCAGGACAGCCGGGGCAAGGCGGCGCGGATTCCGCCCCACATCGCCCAGGTGCTAGGGGCCCACCTTGGGGCTTGACGGCTGGGGTCCAGCTTGCTAGGCTCCAGCCATGCGGCCCCGTACCCCCCGCAGCTACAAGTGGCACCACCAGCGCTGGTGGCGCGGCTAGGCTCGAGCGCGGCTGGGTCTGCGCTTGGGCTTTTCTCGAGGTGCTGGCCTCGAGTTTTTCTTTGTTGGGACGAGTGTAATGCCGACGGCAAAAGACCTAGGAGTGGGACTTATGCAACTACCTAGCTACCCCCTGCCCGACGCCAGAGGGCGCTACGGCGACTTTGGCGGGCGCTACGTGCCCGAAACCCTGATTCCGGCCTTAGAGGAGCTCACCGAGGCCTACCTTCACTACAAGCAAGACCCCAGGTTTCTGGCCGAATACGCCTACTACCTGCGCGAGTACGTAGGCCGGCCCAGCCCCCTCTACTTCGCCGAAAACCTCACCCGTCACCTGGGCGGGGCCAAAATCTACCTGAAGCGCGAGGACCTGAACCACACCGGGGCCCACAAGATCAACAACACCTTAGGCCAGGCCCTGTTGTGCAAGCGCATGGGCAAGAAGCGGGTGATCGCTGAGACCGGGGCGGGCCAGCACGGGGTGAGTGTGGCCACGGTGGCCGCCCTGATGGGCCTGGAGTGCGTGGTCTACCAGGGGGCCGAGGACGTGCGGCGGCAGGCCCTAAACGTCTTTCGCATGAAGCTCCTGGGGGCCGAGGTGCGCCCGGTGGAAAGCGGCACCAAAACCCTCAAGGACGCCACCAACGAAGCCATAAGGGACTGGGTGACGAACGTGCGGGATAGCTTTTACATCATCGGCTCGGTGGTGGGGCCCCACCCGTACCCCATGATGGCCCGCGACTTTCAGAGCGTGGTGGGGGAGGAGATCAAGGCCCAGCTTCTGGAAAAGGAAGGTCGCGAGAGCCCCGATGCGGTCATCGCCTGCGTGGGCGGGGGTTCCAACGCCATTGGGGTCTTCGCGCCTTTCGCCTACCAGGAACACCGCCCCCGCCTGATTGGGGTGGAGGCCGCAGGCCACGGCGCGGCCTCGGGGCTGCACGCGCTTTCCATCGGGGCGGGGCGCAAGGGGGTGCTGCACGGAGCCATGATGTACCTGCTCTACGACGACGACGGCCAGATTCGCCCGGCCCACTCGGTCTCGGCGGGCCTGGACTACCCCGGGGTGGGGCCAGAGCACAGCTACTATGCCGAAGCGGGCCTGGCCGAGTACGTGGGCATCACCGACGAGGAGGCGCTGGAGGGCTTCCGGCTTTTGTGCCGGCTGGAGGGGATTATTCCGGCCTTGGAGTCGGCCCATGCCATCGCCTACGCGGCCAAGCTGGCCCCCGAGATGGAGCCCGAGCAGGTGATCGTGATTAATCTTTCGGGCCGGGGCGACAAGGACGTGGTGGAGGTGATGCGGATTATGGAAGGGGGTGCGGCATGACCACCCGCGAGGCCTTTGCCCAGGCCAGAGCCCAGGGCCGGGCGGCCCTTATCCCTTACGTGATGGCCGGGTACCCGAGCCGGGGGGCCGACCTCGAGCTGGTCAAACAGGTTTTGCCCTACGCGGACTTGCTCGAGGTGGGCCTGCCCTACTCCGACCCCCTGGGCGACGGCCCGGTGATTCAGCGGGCCTCCGAGCAGGCCCTGCAGCAGGGGATTCGTGTGGCCGATGTGGCGGCGTTTGTGCAGGAAATCCGGGCTCTCACCGATAAGCCCCTCTTCCTCATGACCTACCTCAACCCGGTGCTGGCGGTGGGGCCGGAGCGCTTTTTCAGCATGTTCAAAGAGGCCGGAGTGAACGGGCTCATCCTCCCCGACCTGCCCCCGGACGAAGACCCCGGGCTGGTCGCGTTGGCCCAGGGGGTGGGCCTCGAGACCACCTTTCTCTTGGCCCCTACCTCCACCGAGGCCCGCATCCGAACCGTGGCTCCCTACTGCACCGGCTTCGTCTACGCCGTCTCGGTAACCGGGGTTACCGGGGCGCGGGATCGGCTTCCCGAGGGCCTCCCGGAGCTGGTGGGGCGCATCCGCCGGGTAACCCAGGCCCCGGTGGCCATCGGCTTCGGCATATCCAACCGCACCACCGCCCAGCAAGCCGCCCAGGCCGCCGATGGGGCGGTGGTTGCCAGTGCCCTGATCCGCGCCCACGAAGAGGGAAGAGGGCTGGCGGAGGTGCTGCGCGAGGTGCGGGCGGGCTTGGAGGGCGCCGCTGGCCCGGTGCATTAGAATCAGGCCGATGAAGCGCATCGTGCAGGCCGAGTGCCTTCAGTACATCGCCACCCTGCCCGAGGCTTCCTTCCCGCTCATCTACCTCGACCCCCCCTTCAACACCCGCAAGACCCAAAAGCGCCGCCGCATCCGGGCCATTGCCGACGAGATGGGCCAAAGGCAGGGCTTTGGCGGCAAGCGCTACCGCACCGAGGAGCTGGCGGCCCCGGTTTACCCCGACCGCTTTGAGGACTTCGCGGCTTTTCTGATTCCCCGGCTCGAGCAGGCCTACCGGCTGCTCACCCCCACGGGCTCGCTCTTTGTGCACCTGGACTACCGCGAGGTGCACTACATCAAGGTAGCCCTGGACGCCATTTTTGGCCGCAAGAGCTTCATCAACGAGATTATCTGGGCCTACGACTACGGCGGCCGGCCCAAGAACCGCTGGCCCGCCAAGCACGACACCCTGCTCTGGTATGCCAAAGACCCCCGGCGCTACACCTTCAACTACGAGGCCATTGACCGCATCCCCTACCTGGCCCCCAAAGTGGTAGGGCCCCAGAAGGCTGCCCGGGGCAAGACGCCCACCGATGTCTGGTGGTTGACCATTGTGCCTACCGGCTCCAAGGAAAAAACCGGCTACCCCACCCAAAAGCCCCTCCGGCTTTTGGAACGCATCGTGCGGGTGCACTCCCACCCGGGGGAGGTGGTGCTGGACTTCTTCGCCGGCTCGGGCACCACAGGGGAGGCCGCGGCCCGCAATGGGCGGGGCTTTTTGCTGGTGGACGAGAACCCCGCCGCAATTGAGATCATGCGCCGTAGACTGGCCCCCTATGGGCCTGAGATAATCGTCCCCAATGCGCCCCATCCTGTACCGTAAGCTTGGCCGCTTTGACCTTTGGGTTTTGAACGACGGCGACTTCTGGCTGGATGGGGGCTCGATGTTCGGCATCGTGCCCCGGGTGCTTTGGGCCAAGCTCGCCCCGCCCGACGAGCAAAACCGCATCCGGCTAGGCCTGAACCCGCTCTTGGTGCGAATAGGGGAGCGCTACATCCTGATTGAAACCGGGCTTGACCGCAAGGGGGACGAGAGGTTCCGCAAAATCTACGGCCTCTCGGAGACCAGCCCGGTGCTGGGGCAGCTTGCCCTGCTGGGGCTTGGCCCGGAGGACATCTCGCTGGTGATTCATACCCACCTGCACTTCGACCACGCCGGGCTCAACACCCGCTGGGTGGAGGGCAGGCTACGGCCCACCTTCCCCCAGGCCCGCCACCTGGTGCAAAAGCAGGAGCTGGAGGACGCCCTGCACCCCCACGAGCGCAGCCGGGCCAGCTACCGAGCCGAGAACGTGGAGCCCCTTTGGGAGACCGGGCGGTTTGAGCCGGTGGAAGGGGAGGCCGAGGTGCTGCCGGGGGTGCGGTTGGTGCCCGCACCGGGGCATACCCTGGGCATGCAGGTGGTGGAGCTCGAGTCCGAGGGGGAGCGGCTGGCCTACACCGGCGACCTGGTGGCCCTTATGGCCCAGGTTCCCCCGCTTTACATCCCGGCTTTTGACCTCTACCCCATGACCACCCTGGAGACCCGCAAACGCCTGTACGCGCGCTGGCTCGAGGAGGGCTACCTGCTCTGCTTCACCCACGAGCCGGGGCACCCCCTGGGGCGGCTGGTGCGCAGCGAAAAGGGCTATGCGGTAGAAGAGGCCTAGGGTTGGCCCGACCTCTTGCGCAGCAGCGCCTGGAAGGTCTTCATGGCTGCTAGGGCTTTTGGAAAGCCGAAAAAGATGGCCGACTGGATGATGGCCTCGCGCACTTCCTGCTCGCTGGCCCCGCAGCGTAGGGCCCCCTCCAGGTGGGTGGCGATTTCCTTAGGGGCCCCCAGGGCAATCAAGCTGGTGATGGCCAAAAGCTCGCGGGTCTTCAAGTCCAGACCGGGGCGGGCCAGCACTTCCTCGTAGGCAAAATCGCGGATGTAGGCGTAAAGGTCGGGGTCCACCCCGCTCAGGCTCTCCTCAATGGCCCTGAAGTTCTCCCCCCATATGGCCTTGCGCACGCTCATGCAGGCCAGTTTCGGCGCCGAGCTCTTTCTCGTCAAGCTTTTCCGGTAGCCAGGGCCACCACCTGGCTTAGGCTGCGGATGGCGGTGGGGTGCTGCCCGTAGGCGTCAAAGAGGACGGGCGTTACCCCAGCGGCCTGAGCTCCTTGGATGTCGTCCTCAGAGTCGCCGACGTGGAGGGCCTCGGCGGGCTCAACCCCCAGCTTGTCTAGGACGATGCTGAAGAAGCGAGGATCTGGCTTGGCTACCCCTAGGAGCGCCGAGGCCCCGATGTAGTCAAAAAAATCGGCCAGCCCCGTGGCCCTGAGCACCCCGGGCAGGGTCCAGTCCCAGTTGGAGACCACCCCCAGGCGAAGGCCCAGCCTCTTTAGCTCACCCAGCACCTCCTTGGCGCCGGGGGCAAGGGGCCAGATGTGGGGGCTCTGCCAGTTCTGGGCCAGGTAATCGGCAACCTCCTCGGCGTGCTCCTCCAACCCGATGCCCCGCATAATCTCGCGGTGGAAGGTCCGCCAGAAGGAGAGCGCGGTGGCCTCGTCGGTGGCCTGCATGTGGTGCTCGGCGTAGTGCTGGTAGGCCTGCCGGGTGGCCTGGGGGAGGCGGGCCAGGTCGGCCTTGGCCTCGAGGCCCCGCTCCTTGAGAAGCGGCCAGAGCCACAGCCTGGGATGGCCTAGGATGAGGGTGTCGCCCACATCAAACAAAACCGCCCGAATCATACCCACATACTACCGGTGGGGCTTGGGGTTGTGCCTGGCTTTGCCGCCGTGATACCCTCAGGACGCTTTTGCCCGAGGAGGATAGGGTGATTGAGCGGTACCAAACCCCCGAGATGAAGGCCCTTTGGAGCGAGGCCCGCCGATATCAGGCCTGGGCCCAGGTGGAGCTTTTAGCCTTGGAGGCTTGGGAAGGCTTGGGCGAGGTTCCACTCGGCACCGCCCAGCGCCTTCGGGAGGCCCTTTCTAAAAGGCCCCTGGACGAAGCCTTTGCCCGTCGGGTAGAGGAGATTGAAGCTGAAACCCGGCACGATATGGTGGCCTTCACCCGGGCCCTGACCGAGTGGGTGGGGGACGCAGAGGTGGCCCGCTGGCTCCACCTGGGCCTGACCAGCACCGATGTGGTGGACACCGCCCAGAACGTCTTGCTGGTGGAGGCTTTGGGCCTGATTGAGGGGGAGCTGTTGGGGGTGCAGGAGGCCTTGAAGGGACTGGCCGTGCGCTACAAGCACCTGCCCGCGGTGGGGCGCACCCACGGCGTGCACGCCGAGCCCACCGCCTTCGGACTGCGCTTTTTGTCGTTCTACGCGGCTTTGTTGCGCGATGCCGAGCGCCTTCGGCGGGCCCGCGAGGGCATCCGGGTGGCCATGCTCTCGGGATCGGTGGGGAACTACGCCCACGTGGCACCCGCGGTGGAGGCCTACGTGGCCCGGCGGCTGGGCCTGGCGGTGGAGCCGGTTTCTACCCAGGTAGTCCCGCGCGACCGCCACGCCGAGCTCTTGAGCGGGCTGGCCATCCTGGGGGCCAATTTGGAGCGCATCGCGGTGGAGCTGCGCCACCTGCAGCGCACCGAGGTGCTGGAGGCCCAGGAGCCTTTTGGCTACAAACAGACCGGCTCTTCCTCCATGCCCCACAAGAAAAACCCGGTGGCCCTGGAGAACATCTCCGGGCTTTCTCGTCTGCTGCGTTCCAACCTACAGGCCGCTTTGGAGAACGTGGCCCTCTGGCACGAGCGCGACATCTCCCATAGCTCGGTGGAGCGGGTGATTCTGCCCGACTCCACCACCTTGGCCCACTACACCCTGCGCCGGCTCAAGCGGGTGCTGGAGGGGCTGGTGGTCTACGAGGCGCGCATTGGGCAAAACCTGCACCTGACCCGGGGGCTGGTCTACTCGCAGCGGGTGCTGGGGCTATTGATTGAGGCGGGGATGGACCGAGCCACCGCCTACCAGGTGGTGCAGCGCAACGCCCTCAGGAGCTGGGAAGAGGGCCGGAACTTCCAGGAGCTTTTAGAGGCCGACCCCGCCTGCCCCCTGAAGGGCGAGGCCCTGGCCCAGGCCTTTGACCCGGGCTACTTCCTGCGGCATGTGGAGGCCATCTACGCCCGGTTTGGCTTGTAGGGGTACTATGGAAGGGGGCTATGGATAAGCTTTACGAGGGCAAGGCCAAAATTATCTACCCAGGCCCCGAAGAAGGGGTGGTGCGGGTCTACTTCAAGGACGACGCCACCGCCTTCAACGGGCAGAAGCGGGCTCAGATTGCCGGCAAGGGGGCCGTCAACAACCGGATTTCCGCCGCCTTGTTCCGCTACCTGGAGGCCCGCGGGGTGCCCACCCACTTTGTGCGTGAGCTTTCGGAGCGGGAGATGCTGGTCAAGCAGGTACAGATTGTGCCGCTGGAAGTGATTGTGCGCAACCGCACCGCCGGCACCTTCTCCCGCCGCTACGGGGTGGAGGAGGGCCGGGTGTTGCCCGAGCCTTTGCTGGAGTTCTCCTACAAGAACGACGCCCTGGGCGACCCCCTCATCTACGGCGAGGCCGCCATCGCGCTGGGTCTGGTCACGGATGAGGAGCTTTCGCGCATCCGGGAGCTCGCCCTTAGGGTCAACGGCCTGCTCAGGGACTACTTCGCCCGGCGCGGCCTCGAGCTCGTGGACTTCAAGCTCGAGTTCGGCCGCCTGCCCGACGGGGGCCTGGTGCTGGCCGACGAAATCTCGCCCGACACCATGCGCCTTTGGGAGATGAAGACCGGCGAGAAAATGGACAAAGACCGCTTCCGCCGCGACCTAGGCGGGGTGGAGGAAGCCTACCAGGAGGTGCTGCGGCGGGTGCTGGAGGCGCCCGCCTCGGCGTGAGCCTATGAAGTACCATCTGACCCTTCTTATTGAACTCAAAGACGGCATCCTCGACCCGCAGGGGCGGGCGGTGGAGGGGGTTTTGC
>NZ_QWKZ01000032.1 GCF_003574085.1 Meiothermus luteus
GCCCTGGGGGGCATCGGGGGGTGCCCCTTCGCCGGAGATGAGCGGGTGGGCAACCTGGCCACCGAGCGGGTTCTCCCCTACCTGGAAGCAAGGGGCCACGAGGTGGGGGTGGCCTTGGACAGGCTGGCCGAGCTGGCCGGCCAAGCCCAGCTTCTGCGGACAAAGTACGCCTGAGCTACCCCCGCCGCAGCCCCAGCAAAAGCCCTGCCACAAAAGCCCCCCCAAAGGGCAGGTTGGTGGTGAGCACCCGCACCAAAGCGTCCCAGGCCCCCCTAAGCTGCTCCTGCTGCAAGAGGGGCTCCACATCGCGCTGGATACGGGTCCAGTCCACGTTGATGTAGCCCATGGAGGCCAGCACTTGCACCACCACGAAAATCAGGCCCAGCCCAATGGCCACCCAGCGCCCAACGGCCTTGATGGCATAGCCCACGGCGAACCCAGCCAGCCCCCCGAAGGTGAGCTGGCCGATGTAGGGTTGGATGACTTCCACACCCCTATTGTGCCACGCCAAGGGGAGCCGCCTAGCCCTTTTTGCGAAGGGCCTCGAGGGCGTCCCACTGCTCCTTGGTCACCGCGTCCAGAACGTTGAACTCTCCGGCCCCCCAGACCGTCTCCCCCCCGTCAATGAGGACCACATCCCCGGTAATAAACCCCGCGTAGTCGGAGACCAGGTAGGCGGCCAGATTGGCCAGCTCAGTGTGCTCCCCCACCCTTCCCAAGGGAATCCGCTTCTCAAACAGGCGGGCAATCTCTGGGGTGGGCATCAGGCGGCTCCAGGCCCCTTCGGTGGGAAAGGGGCCCGGGGCGATGGCGTTCAGGCGGATGCCGTACTTGCCCCACTCGGCCGCCAAGGACTTGGTAAGGGCCACCACGCCGGCCTTGGCGGTGGCCGAGGGGACTACGTACCCCGAGCCGCTCAGGGCGTAGGTGGTAGCGATGTTGAGCATCACCCCCTTCTGCCCCCGGGCAATCCAGCGCTTGCCCACCTCGAGGGTGCAGTAGACCGTCCCGTGCAGAACAATGTTGAGCACGGCGTCAAAAGCGCGATGGGAAAGCCGCTCGGTGGGGGAGATAAAGTTGCCCGCGGCATTGTTGACCAGCACATCAACCCGCCCAAAATGGGCCTCCACCGCGTCCACCATGCCCTTTACCCCTTCCGGGTCGCGCACGTCCACCGGCGTGGCGAAGACCTGGCCCCCGGTCTGCTCCGCCATCTCCTGAGCGGCCTGGGCGATGACCTCCACGCGGCGGCTGGCAATGGCCACCTTGGCCCCTAGCTCCAAAAAGCGGGTGCTCATCGCGCGCCCAAGACCGGTTCCGCCACCTGTGACCAAAATCACCTTGTCCTTGAGCAAGTCGGGTTGGAACATGACTGACCTCTGGAACAATTTACACCAAGTAAAAAGATTAGAAGCCTCCTCAGAGCGTTCTCAGGCCAGCCCAATCCGCTCCGCATCGGTTTTTAGAGCCTCTAGCACAAAAGCCATGTGTTCGTCCAGGTCAACCCCTAGCTCAGCCGCCCCCCGAACGATGCCCTCCCGGTCCACCCGGGCGGCAAAGGCCTTGTCCTTGAACTTCTTCTTGAGGCTGCTGAGCTCCAGGCTGCGGATGCTCCGGTCGGGCCGCACATAGACCGCTGCGGTAATCAGGCCCACCAGCTCATCCACCGCGAACAAAGCCTTGGCCATGAGGGTTTTGCGGGGATGCTCGGGTACGTCGGCGTGGCCCAGGATGGCCTCGAGGACATCCTCAGGGTAGCCCATCTCCCGCAGCATCTCCACCCCCTTAAACGGGTGGGTCTCGGGGTACTTCTCGTAGTCGAAATCGTGCAAAACCCCCGCAATCGCCCACTTCTCTTCGGGCTCTCCGAATTTACGGGCATAGGCCCGCATGGCCGCCTCCACCCCCAGCATGTGCCTGCGCAGGCCCTCCGACTGGGTAAACCGCTGCATCAGGGCCAAGGCGTCCTCGTAAACCATGTAAATCGCCATGGGGCTATTCTCGGAAGCCCCGGACCCAGGGTCAAGGGTTCGCTCGAGGATTTAGGATAAGGGGGTGGCAGAGTCTTTCCCCTTCCCTTCCACACGTTTCGGTTACGGCGAGGACGCGCACCGGCTGGGGGAGGGGCTCGAGCTGTGGCTGGGCGGCGTGCGCATCCCAAGCGAGTGGGGCGCGGTGGCCCACTCAGACGGCGATGTCATCCTGCACGCCCTCTCAGACGCCCTGCTCTCGGCCTTCGGCTTAGGGGACATCGGCACCTACTTCCCCGACCACGACCCCCGTTGGAAGGGCTTGGAAAGCCAGGTGATTTTGGATTTGGTCCTGCAAAAGGTGCGCGAGAAGGGCTACCGCCCGGCCCAGATCAGTGCGGTGGTGGTGCTTGATGGGCCCAAGCTGGGGCCCTACCGAGGGAGCATCCAGAAAAACCTGGCCCGGCTGTTGGAGCTTCCCGAGGAGCGGGTGGGCCTGACCTTTAAAACTTCCGAAGGGCTGGCCCCCCACCACGTCCAGTGCCGGGCGGTGGTCTACCTCGAGCCCCTGCCCTAAATGCCCCCCCTTGCGTTGACACCCCTTTTCGCGGACTCCTATAATCACGGGGTAAAAAACGGCCGTCCCTGGAGGGGTGCTGCGTTGAAAGGAGCCAGGATGGAGTACAAGGTGACGCTCTCCACCGAAGAAATCGTGCGTGGTTTGAAGCACTACCGGCGAATTGCCAAGCAGGACGTTCTTCGGGCCCCGGAGACGCCCAACCCGGAGGTCTTCCGTCTGCACGCCGAGGCCCGGCGCGAGGTCTACGCCAAGCTGGCTGAAGTGGCCGAGAACGAGGGCCCCGATGCAGTGGTCAGCCGGGCCTTGGAGATGTACCAACAGCTCCCCTTCGTCACCGGTACCGCTGAGGACGCCCACCCAGTCATCAAGGGCCAGGAGAACGCCCTGGAAAACTTCTTCTTGATGATTGGCCTGGACCCCAAAATTCGCCGCGAGGCCCGGAAGGCCCGTAAACCCATTGAGTAAACCCCGTCACCCCTGGGCTGGGGGTGTCCTTCAGTTCACCCATGACCCTCGAGCTTCTTGCCGCCCAAGCCCAAGCCTGTACCGCCTGCGGCCTGGCCAAAAACCGCACCCATGTGGTCTTCGGCGAGGGCAACCCCGACGCCAGGCTGATGATCGTGGGGGAAGGCCCCGGAGAGGAGGAGGACCTGCAGGGCAGGCCCTTCGTGGGGCGCAGCGGCCAGCTCTTAGACAAAATCCTAGAGGCCGCCGGCATTCCCCGCCGAAGCGTCTACATCGCCAACATCGTCAAATGCCGCCCGCCGCAAAACCGCGTCCCCGAGCCCATAGAGGCCAAGACCTGTACCTCGCTCTGGCTCATCCGGCAAATCCAGCTCGTCCGGCCCCAGATCATCATCCCCCTGGGGGCCACCGCGCTGGAGTTTTTTGCCGGAGAAAAGCTTTCCATCACCAAGGTGCGGGGCAAGTTCTTTGAGTGGCAAGGCATCAAAATCCTCCCCATGTTCCACCCGGCCTACCTGCTGCGCAACCCTTCCCGCGCCCCTGGAAGCCCAAAGCACCTCACCTGGCTGGACATCCAGCTCGTCAAGAAAACCCTTGACGAGCTGGGCCCCAAGCAAGGCGTAGAGATAAAGGCAGTCAGCCAAGGAACCCTGTTTTGAAAGGGAAATCCCTCTCTCGTCTAGGCCTTCTGCACCTTTGGGTGGTCTATCTGGTCTGGAGCAGCACCTACCTGGCCTTCAAGGTAGGGGTCAGCAACGGGTTCGCTCCGTTCTGGATGGGCGCCACCCGGTTTATCCCTGCCGCCTTACTCCTCCTGCTGTACGCCCGGTGGCAGGGCTTTGAAATACGCCTAGGCGGGGCTGAGGCGGGCCGGCTGGCCCTCTCGGGGGCCATGCTCTGGCTAGGGGGCAACGGCCTAATCCTGGTAGCCACGCAGTACGTGCCCTCGGGCTATGTGGCCCTCATGATCGCTACCACCCCCATCTGGGCGGCCCTCCTGGAGGGTTTGCTCGAGCGGCGGCGGCCCCCAAGGCTTCTGGTGGCCGGGCTCTCGGTGGGCCTAGCGGGGATAGGCCTCCTCAACGCCCCCCAGCTCAGCGAAGGCGCCCCCGACCACCTGCTGGCCTTTTTACTCCTCATCCTCTCCCCCCTGATGTGGGCCAGCGGCACCCTCTACACCCAGCGCAAAAGCCCCCATCTGCGCCCGGAGGTGGTCTCGGGCTACCAGCAGCTCTTCGCCGGTCTGGGCTTCCTCTTGCTCTCCTGGACCCTCGGGGAAGACTGGGGAGCCCCCAACCCCATCGGCTGGGCCGCCAACCTCTACCTTATCGTGTTCGGCTCGCTGGTGGCCTACACCTCCTACATCCTGGCGGTGCGGCTTTTGCCCCTGAGCCTGGTCACCACCTACGCCTACGTTAACCCAGTCATCGCCCTGCTGCTGGGCTGGCTCCTCCTCAAAGAGCCCGTCGGCCTGTGGACGCTGGCCGGCTCTGCGTTGGTGCTCGTGGGGGTGGGCCTGGTCTTCAAAAGCCAGTCAAAAACCCCCTCCCCTAGTGCCTGAAGTGGCGGGAGCCGGTGAAGACCATGGCCATACCCAGTTCATTGCAGGCCCGGATGACCTCCTCGTCCCGCTTGGCCCCTCCCGGCTGAACAATGGCGCTGACCCCCGCCGCCGCAGCCGCCCGCACCACATCGTCAAAGGGGAAAAAAGCCTCCGAGGCCAGCACCGCGCCTTTGGCCCTATCCCCCGCGTTCTGCAAGGCCCGTTCAGCGGCCCAGATGCGGCTCACCGCCCCCGTGCCAACCCCCACCGTGACCCCTTCCCGGGCCAGCACCACGCTGTTGGAGCGGGCGTGCTTGACCACGTACCAAGCGAACTTCAGGTCCAGTAGCTCCTGGGGGGTGGGGATGCGCTCGGTGACGTAGGTGAGCTCGAGCTCTTCCCAACGTCGCCCATCGCGATCCTGGGCCAGAAAACCACCCATCAGCGGCCGGTATTCTTGGGGCTCAAAGTCCCCCGGACCAGCCTCCAGCACCCTCAGGTCGGGCTTCTTTTGGCGAAACCACGCCAGCGCCTCGGGGTCCACCGCCGGGGCCACCAGCACCTCCAAAAACGTCCCCCGGGTGGCCTGGGCAGTCCCCAGGTCCACCGGGCGGTTGAAGGCCACCACCCCGCCGAAGGCCGAGAGGCTGTCGGTATCCCGGGCCCGCTCCCAGGCGGCCTGGGGGTCGTCGGCCAGGGCTACCCCGCAGGGGTTGGCGTGCTTCACGATCACGCAGGCCGGCTGCTCAAACTCCTGCACCAGCGCCCAAGCTGCCTCGGCGTCGGCGTAGTTGTTGAAGCCCATGGGCTTTCCTGAGCATACCCGGGCGTTCAAAACCGGCCCCCGCTGCCCCACCTGGGCGTAGAGCGCGGCCTCCTGGTGGGGGTTCTCCCCGTAGCGCAGCTCCACCCCCGGCACCCGCTCCAAAGCCAGCAGCTTGGTGGGGGGGAACTTCTCCAAGGCCAAAAAATCGGCGATTGCCGCATCGTAGGCCGCGGTGTGGGCGAAGGCTTTGTAGGCGAGCCTGCGGCGGAACTCGCTGCTCACCCCTGTGCGCAGGGCCCGGAGCACCGCCTGGTAGTCGCCAGGGTCGCACACCGGCAGCACCGCCTCGTGGTTCTTGGCCGCCGCCCGGAGCATGGTCGGGCCCCCAATATCAATGTTCTCAAGGCACTCCTCAAAGGAAGCGCCCCGGGCCACCGCCTTCTGGAAGGGGTAGAGGTTCACGCAAAGCAGGTCTATCCGGAACAGGCCGTGGGCCCTCAGCTCGGCTTCATGGGCCGGGTCCTTTGCGGCCAGGAGCCCAGCGTGAATGCGGGGGTGGAGGGTCTTGACCCGCCCCCCCAGAATCTCCGGAAAACCGGTAACCTGCGACACGTGGGTCACCGGCAGCCCGGCCGCCTCCAGCGCCTTCTGGGTGCCCCCGGTAGAGATGAGCTCAAACCCCAGCTCCACCAACCCCTGGGCGAACTCCTCCAGCCCGGTCTTATCCGAGACGGACAAAAGCGCACGCATACCCGGTCCATCATAAGGCCAAAGGCGCTAAACTAGGGCTATGAGCACCGCGATCTATGAGGCCATCAAGAGGGAAATCGTTGAGGCCATGAAGCGGGGCGATGCGCAAAGCCGCGACTATGCTCGAGTGGTCAAGGCCGAATTTGACCGTAAAGGCGACGGCCGTCCCCTGCCCGACGCCGAGGCGGTGAAAATTCTAAAAGCCCTCCGAGTGACCGCTGAGGAAAACCAGAACACCTTTGAGCTGGCCTTTCTAGACCGCTACCTACCCAAGGAGATGAGCGAGGAGGAGATTGAGGCTTGGATTCGGGCCAACGTGGATTTCTCCCAGCTCAAGTCCCCTATGGCTGCGGTGGGGCTGGCCACCAAAGCGCTGGGACCTGCCGCCCCAGGAGAGCGGGTGCGGCGGGTGGTGGAGCGCCTGACGAAGGGATAGGCGGGGGTGCTAAAATGGAACCGTGGGAAGAGGGCACGGTCGCGGGCGGCCATGCCTGAGGAAAGTCCGGGCACCACAGGGCAGGATGCCAGCTAACGGCTGGGCGGGGTAACCCGACGGAAAGTGCAACAGAAAGCAAACCGCCAGGTGCGCCCCGTGGCGCATCCGGTAAGGGTGAAACGGTGCGGTAAGAGCGCACCAGTCCCTCTGGCAACAGGGGGAGCTCGGCAAACCCCATCCGGTGCAAGTCCCGTAAGCCCAGCAGGGAGGGTTGGCCCGACCCGGTAGCACCGCTGGTAGGGACGCTAGAGGTGGTTGGCGACAGCCATCCCAGAGAGATGACCGTGGAAACAGAACCCGGCTTACGCCTCTTCCCACAGCGGAAGCCCACCCCTAGGGTGGGCTTTCCTCTCGCCGTGGCCCCAACGATTAAGATGCCTTTATAAACATAAATGCAGCCGCTTGTTTGGCTTTTTACGTAAAGAGCCACCGCTCCCATCCAGCGCAATTTTCCGATGGGAAAGGCCCATCCGGCCGAAGTCGGGCCAGGTGGGAAACCGACCCATTTCAAGCCCCGTAGGTGGGAAAAAGTGGGAAGTAAGTGGGGTTTTGTGGTAAAAAGTGGTAAAAACGTGGTACATTACCCTTACAGAGCGGCACCTCGAGTGGGAACCACCTGTTGGGGCGCCAAGGACTAGGTGAGGAGCCAGCGGGATGCCTTTCGGTGAGTACCAGTATAGCCTTGATGAAAAGGGCCGGGTGGTTATCCCTCCTCCCTTCCGCTCGTTCATTGAGGATGGGGTGGTCATCACCCGAGGGCTGGAGGGCTGCTTGTACCTCTACCCCTTGCACACCTGGAGCAACATTGAGCGGCAGCTCCAAAACGTTCCCCTCATTGACCGGCCAGCCCAGCTTTTGGTGCGCTTCTTGTACTCCGGGGCCCACAAGACCCAGATGGACAACGCCTCCCGCATCACCATCCCCCCCACCCTACGCAAGTTCGCCGGGCTCGAGGATTCCGGAGAGGCGGTGGTGGTGGGGGCCCCCACCCGCTTAGAGCTTTGGAGCGAGCAGCGCTGGTGGGAGAGCATCAACAAGTTCCTGGAGAACCCCACCACTCCCGAGGCCCTGCGCGGCTTGATTGGATAGCCCATGCTTGCGCCCACCCCATCCCAAGGAGAGCCCATGCAGCACACCCCGGTGCTCTACCAAGAAGCCCTTGACTGGCTCGGCGTCCGGCCCGGGGGGCTGTATGTGGACGCCACCTTGGGAGGGGCCGGGCACACCCGGGGCATCCTGGCCCAAGGAGGGCGGGTGGTGGCCTTTGACCAGGACCCTCAGGCCATCGCTCGAGCCCGGGCCCTGGACCTTCCCAACCTGACCCTGGTGGAGGCCAACTTCCGTCACTTGGAAAGCGAGCTAGGCAGGCTGGGAATTCACCAGGTAGACGGGATTCTAGCCGACCTGGGGGTTTCCAGCTTCCACCTAGACGATCCCAGCCGGGGCTTCAGCTACCAAAAAGAAGGCCCCCTGGATATGCGGATGGGCCAAGGCGGGCGCACCGCAGGGCAGGTGGTGAACACCTACAGCGAGGAGGAGATCGCCCGCATCCTGCAAGAGTACGGCGAGGAGCCCCGGGCCCGCCGAATTGCCCGCTTCATCGTGCAAAACCGCCCCATCCACACCACCACCCACCTGGCTGAGGTAATTCGCCGGGCCACCGGCTACCGCTCCGCTGGGCACCCCGCCCGGCGCAGCTTCCAAGCGCTACGCATCTACGTAAACGACGAGCTGGGGGCCCTAGAGGCCCTCCTGGGAGCCGCCGAGCGGGTCTTGGGGCCCTCGGGGCGGCTGGTGGTCATCAGCTTCCACTCACTAGAGGACCGGCTGGTCAAGCGCTTTTTGCGCAAGTCACTGGTGTTGGTGCCCCTAAGCAAGAAACCTATTCTCCCCTCCGAGGAGGAGAAGCGGCTGAATCCCCGCGCCCGCAGCGCCAAGATGCGGGTGGCCGAGCGCAAAGGAGGCCCAGGGTGAAAAGCGCAATGCGGTGGGGTGTGGTCTACGTCGCGCTGGTGGTCGGGCTGACCGCCCTCGGCCACTACAACCAGCAGCAGTCCGCCCACCTGCAGGCCCTTCTCAAGCGCGAAGCTGACCTGAGGCAAAAAGAGGTGCGGCTTAGCCTGGAGCGCTACCACCTCACCTCGCCTTTGGCCTTGCTCGAGTGGGCCGAGGCGCAGGGATACATCCCCATGAGCCTGGGGCACTGGGCGGAGGAAGGAAGGACCCCGTGAGGCCGCTGGAAAGACCACAACAAAGCGCCGCTTTGAGCCGGGGCTGGGCGGTTTTGATGGCCTTTTTGGTCTTCGCGCTGAGCCTGGGCTACGGTTTTTACCTGCTGTGGCACAACGCCCCGGGGCTCTCACTGCAGCCTGCCGCATCCTCCCCGACCCCACCCCTGCGGGGGCGGCTTGAGGCCGCCGACGGCACCCCACTGGCCCTGAGCACCCCTGAGGAGTCCCGGCTCTACCCGCTGGGGCTTTCCGCCACCCAGCTCCTGGGGTTTGGCGAGCGGGCCAGCGGGCGGGGCTTGGCTGGGCTCGAGCTGGACCTGGAGCCGCTCCTTTCGCAGGGCCAGGGCCTGCGCCTGACCATCCAACCCCAAATCCAGGCCATTGCCGAAAAGGCCCTCTGGCGGGGCGCTCAGTCCGCACACGCCGACTGGGGGACCGCCCTGGTCATGGAGGCCCAGACCGGCCGCCTGCTGGCGGTGGCCAACGCCCCGCCCTTTGACCCCACCGCACCCCGCAAAAGCGCCCAGGAGGACTTATCCTGGCGCAACCACGCCTTTACCCAGGCCCTGGAACCCGGCTCCACCATAAAGTCCCTCACCGCTGCGGTGCTCCTGGAGGAGGGGGTGGCCCGGCTCGGCACCCGGGTCTACGCCCCCATGAGCCGCCGGGTGGCTGGCTGGACCATCAACGACGTGGTCAAACACCCCGAGACGCTCACCCTGGCCGAGGTGCTCAGGTACTCCTCCAACGTCGGCATCACCATACTGGCCGAACGGCTCCCCAAGGCCACCCTGTACCGCTACCTCGAGCGGCTACACCTCATGGACAAAGCCTTGCTGCCCCCTCCCCACCCGGGCGTGGTGGTGCAGGTGGCCTCCCCCCTGGTACGTCCGCTGGCCCGCTGGGGCCCCGCGGAGTACGCCAACGCCACCTTCGGCCAAGGCTTCCTGATTACCCCGCTGCACCTGGCGGCGGCCTACAACACGCTGGCCGCCGAGGGTACCTACCGGCAGCCGCTCCTCTTTGAGGGCACCTCCGGGAAAAGCGCCCAGGTCTTCCGGCCCGAGGTAGCCCAGGACATCCGGAGGGCCTTGGCCCAGGGGATGACCGAAAACGCCCGGCTGGCCGGGTACACCCTCGCTGGGAAAACCGGAACCGCCCAGGTGGTGGTGGACGGCCGCTACAGCAACGAGGTATACACCGCGCTTTTCGCCGGGTTCGTGCCCGCCGAAAAGCCTCGGGTCACCGTGGTGGTGGTTATTTTCCACCCCCGGGGGGGACGCATCCACGGCTCCCAGGTGGCGGCCCCCATCTACCGGGAAATTGCCGCCGGACTGCTGGCCCTGTGGGGCATCCCACCGCAATTGGCGCCCCCATCCCCCGGGGGTAATCTGGTACGCTGATGAGTGTCTTGTGCAACTTGAGCTTTTTACTCAAGATAAGACCATGAAGGGAAGGATGGGCGGAGAACTCAAGCCAGAATGGGTGGCCCAGCTCACCGGGGGCAGGGTCCACCCTGGGGTAAAGCCGGCCCACGACCTTCACTGGGACTCACGCCAGGTCGGCCCTGGAGTAGCCTTTTTCGCTCTTCCGGGGAACAAGGCCCACGGGCGGGACTTTGCTCAAGAGGCGCTGGCCAAGGGCGCGGCCTTTGTGGTCACCGACCAGGACCACCCCGGCGCGGTAGAGGTGAGCCGGCCCGAACGAGCCCTTCTGGTGCTGGGCCGGGCCCTGCGGGACCGCTTCAGGGGCACGGTGGTCGCGGTGGGAGGCAGCTCAGGCAAGACCACCACCAAGGAGTGCCTGGCCCAGGGCCTGGGCTGGCCCGCCCCGGAGGGCAACCTCAACAACGCGCCGGGCCTAACCCGCTTCTTCCTGCACCTGGGGGAGGCCCCGGGCTGCGTGGTGGAGCTGGGGATAGACCGGCCGCTGGAGATGGCCGAGCTCACCTACCTGGCCCGCCCCGATCTAGGGGTGCTCACCGCGCTGGGAGCAGAGCATCTAGAAGGGCTGGGAAGCCTAGAAAACGTCGTTCGGGAGGAAAGCTGGCTCCTGTGGGCGAGCCCCCTCCGGCTCGCGAGCGTTCAAGCCGCGGAGGGGCTAAAGCTGCCTGGCCTAAAAACCTATGGCATTGGCGAGGGCGACTTCCAGGCCCGGGACCTCGAGCTTACCCTGGACACCAGCCAGTTCCACTACGGGAGGCTGCGAATCTGGCTGCCCTATCCGGGGTTGGGGGTCGTTCTGGGGGCCCTGGCCGCGCTGGCCGGGGCCGAGATGCTGGGCCAACCCCTGGGGGAAGCCGCCGAGCGGCTGGCCGGGCTAAGGCTGCCCCCGGGGCGGATGCAGCGGTTGGAGCTCGGGGGGGTACGCTTTCTCAACGATGCCTACAACGCCAATCCCCTCTCCCTAAAAGCGGGGCTCGAGTTCCTCCAAACCCAGCCTGGCCGCAAGTGGCTGGTGCTGGGCCGGATGGCCGAGCTGGGAAGGGAGGCCTTGCGCTACCACCTCGAGGCCGCTCGCTGGGCCGCCCAGGTCAGCCCTCACCGGGTCTTCATCGGCCCTTTCGCCCAAGTCCAGGCCAACGAAGTGGGCGGGGTGGCCCTGGAAACCCTGGAGGAAGCCCTCCGGTTCCTCAAGCAAAACGTCCGTCCGGGCGACCTGGTCTACCTAAAGGCCTCGCGCAGCGTGGGGCTGGAGCGGCTGCTGGAGCTGTGGCCCAAGGAGGGGGTATGAGGAGGGGTGCGCTGGCGCTCTTCCTGGGGCTTGCCGCCTGCGCACCCCAGCCGCTCGCCCAACCCCCCTCCCAACCCCTGCTCATTGAAGGGGGCGTTGTGGAGGGGCGGATTGTGCGGGCCGCGGGTCTGGAGCTGGCCCTTCCGGCCCCTCCCCTAGCGGTGGCCCGCAGCGGCGAAACCCTGCTGGCGGCCTACCCCTTCCAGCTCCTCATCTACCAAGGCGGCTTCATCCGAGAAAACCTTCCGCTGCCCGGGGTGCCCACCTTTGTTCGGGCCAAACCCAACCCCTTGGTGGGTCTAGAAGATCGGCTCTTTGCCCCTGGCCTGGGCACCCTGCCCTACCGGGCCAAGGACGCCCTGCGCACCCCCGAGGGGGTCTACTGGCTGGATGAAGAGGGGGTCTACCTCGAGCGGCGGCAGCTGTACCAGGGTCGCTACACCTTCTTGTCGGCCAGCGAGCGCTACGCATTCGCCTTCGGCCAAGAGGCGCTGCGGTTGCCGGATGGCCTGCGGATTCCGCTGCCGGCCAGGGTCAAAGCCGCAGTGGTCCTGGACGAGCTTTACGTCCTCAACCCAGAAGGCCTCTACCGGCTGAGCCTAGAGGGCCTACGCTTGGGCTTTCTCCCGGGGGACTTTGAGGGCCTGGAAAGCGACGGGGGCTTTCTTTACACCCTGCAAGCCGGCCGGCTGATCATTCTCCAGCGCAACCTGGAACAGGCCCTCCATTCCCAGCGAGCCTTGGGGAGGGCACCATGAACACCATGGCCGCTGCCCTCGTCCTAAGCTGGTTCTTTACTGGCCTTTGGATTACCCTCATGCAGGCCCTAGGGCTCGGGAAGCAGGTGCGGCTCGAGGGGCCCCAAAGCCACCTGAACAAGGCCGGCACCCCCAGCATGGGGGGGGTGGCTTTTTTGCTGGCCGCCGCTTTGGTGTACGCCCTATCCGGGGGCGACCGGTGGGCCGGCCTCTGGCTCCTGGTGCTGGGCATGGCCCTACTGGGTCTGGCCGACGACCTGGCTGGCTCGCTGCGGAGGCCCCTAAGGGCTCGAGAAAAACTGGCTGTGCAGGCCTTGATGAGCCTCACCTTTGCCCTATGGGCCACGCGGCTGGTGCAGTACACCCCCTACCCAGCGCTGGACGTACTCCTTATCGCCTTGGTCATCATCGCCGCCTGCAACGCTTTTAACTTCACCGACGGGGTAGACGGACTGCTGGCCAGCGTGACGGCGGTCCTCCTGTTGCCCTTCCTTGGGCTGCCCACCGCCCAGGCCGCCCTAGGGGGGCTTTTGGGCTTCCTATGGTACAACGCCCCACGGGCCACGGTCTTCATGGGCGACACCGGAAGCATGGCTCTGGGGGCCTTGGTGGCGGGGCTTTTCATCCTGGAGGGGAAGCTTTGGTGGTTGCCGTTGGCCGCCCTCATCCCGGTGCTGGAGGTGCTCTCGGTGGTGGTCCAAGTGGCCTATTTTCGCCGCACCGGCCAGCGCCTCCTCAAGATGAGCCCGCTCCACCACCACTTTGAGCTATCGGGCTGGTCCGAGAGCAAGGTGGTCTTCCGCTTCGTGGCGGTCACCGCCCTCGCCACCGCGCTCGCAGTACACCTTTGGGGGGGAAGAGGATGAAGCGGCTGGTCTACGGCCTTGGGCGCAGCGGGCTGGGCGTGCTGGGCTACCTGCGGCGGCACGGGATGCCGGCCCGCTTCTACGACGACGCGCTGAAGCCCGAGGAGGCCCAAAAAGCCCAAGCCATGGGGTTTGAGCTAGAGCCCGACCCCAAACCGGGCCATTACCAGGAGGTCATCGCCGCCCCGGGGGTGCCCCTGAACCATCCCCGGCTGGCGGCGCTGCGGGAAGGCGGGGCCGAGGTCATCGGGGAGGCCGAGCTGGTGTACCGGCACTCCACAACCCCCCTCATCGGCATCACCGGCACCGCCGGAAAAACGAGCTGCACCCTGTTCACCGCCCACTTTCTCAGGGCCCTGGGCTTCCGCGCCAAGGAGGGCGGCAACATAGACCCTCCCCTCTCGAGCGTGGTGGACGAGGCCGAGGTAGCGGTCGCAGAGCTTTCCAGCTTCCAGCTCGAGCGCACCCGGTACTTCCGGCCGCGGGTGGCGGTGCTCCTCCTGCTGGGGGTAGACCACCTGGACCGGCACGGAACCCTAGAGGCCTACCACGGGGCCAAACTCAGGCTCATCCAAAACCTGACCCCCCAGGACGCCCTGGTCTACAATGCCCAAGACCCCCGCATCCGCGAGGCGGTCCGGGGAAGCCCGGCCCAGCTCCACCCCTTTGAGCCTGCCACCAACCCCCGCGAGACCAACCTCAACGCGGCCTTACAGGCGGCGGTGGCCTACGCCCAGATTGTGATGCGGGAGGGACCCGAGCGCCCCTGGCCCTTCCCTCCCACCCCAGAAAACCTCAGGCCCTTTAGCCAAAGCGCCCCCTGGCCCGAGGCCCGCTACCAGGTGTTCGCCCGGATAGGGCGGGTCGTTTTCATAGACGATTCCATCGCCACCCGTCTAGAGGCGGTGCGGGCGGCCTTGGAGGCCGCCCCTGCCCCCATCGCCTGGGTTCTGGGCGGGGTGGACAAAGGGGCTCCCGTGGAGGAGCTGCGGGAAGTGGTGGGGCGCAAGGTGGGCCTCATCCTGGCCATCGGCCGGGATGGGCCCCGCATGGCCCAGGCATTCCAGGGCCTAGCCGAAGTGGTGGAGGTCCGCGAGGCCGACGGGCGGCGGGCGCTAGAACAGGCCGTCCGCAAAGCCCTGGAGCGGTTTACCGAGGGCAGCGTGCTCCTGGCCCCCCTGGCCGCCTCTTTTGACCAATTCAAGGACTACAAGGAGCGTTCTAGGACATTCCGAGAAGTGGTCTATGCGTTGGGAGGGCAAGGTGGATAGCATCCTGCTGCTGGCCCAGCTCCTGCTCTTTGCGCTCTCCGCCCTGGGGGTGGCGGCCGCAGACGGAATGCGGGCCGCGCAGGAGCGCCACAGCCTGGAAAACCTCCGCAACATGGCCCTGGCCCTGAGCCTCACCTTGCTGGTCTCGAGGCTCCACCCCCGCTGGGCCCTTTGGGCGGCCCGGCCCTTCTTCCTGCTGTCCTTGGCCCTGCTGGGGTTAAACCTGGCCATCGGGTTTGGGCCAGGCAGCGACCGGCGCTTTATTGACCTCCCCGGGGTTGGGTTCAACCTCCAGCCCTCTGAGCTGGCCAAGCTGGCGGTGCCCCTTTATCTGGCCGCCTTCTTCCACCAAAGACCCACCGACTATCCCATCATTGGGCCGGTGCTGGCCATCATGCTGGCCTCCGGCTTAATCCTAATCTCACCCGACCTGGACACCGCTTTGTTCCTGCTCCTCCTAGCCGGCTTGCTCCTCTTTGTCATCGGTGTGCCCACCCGGCGGCTGCTGACCGTTATGCTCGCGGGCAGCCTGGCCCTGCTGGCCTTTTCTGGGGCCTTCCTGGAGCGGCTCGGGAAGGCCCAGGAGCGCTTTTTCGGTTGGCAGACCTACGTAAGCGGTCGGGTCAGCGAGCTCAGTCCCGAGCTCATGCGGGGGCCTTTGTACCAGATCACCCAAGCCCACAAGGCTATCATCAACGCGGGGCTTTTCGGCCAGGGCGCAGGCGCTCGGATGCCCAACCTACCGGAGTCCCACAACGACTTCATCCTGGCCTCCATCATCTGGGCCGGGGGCTGGCTGGCAGGGGGCATGCTGCTGCTGGCCTGGTGGCTAATCTTGGCCCGGGGGCTGCAAATTGCAGCCCACCTCGAGGGCTCCCTAAGCGTCTTGTCCCTAGGCCTAACCCTCTACCTCTGCCTGCAAGCCGCACTCAACATCGCAGCGGTACTGGGGGTACTCCCCATCGGGGGCTCCCCGCTGCCTTTGGTCAGCGTGGGGGGCAACGCCATGCTCATGGCCGGGGTGGCTATGGGGCTGCTGCACGGTCTCGCCCGGCAGGCCTTCGCCCAGGCCCCCAAGGAGGTCCGGTCGTGAAGGCGGGCCTGGTGGTGGTGACCGGGGGCGGCACCGGCGGCCACCTGTATCCGGGGCTGGCTGCCGCCCAGGCTCTGCTGGAGGCGGGTTTGGCGGTGGTCTACGTGGGGGCGCTGGGCGGTCTGGAGGAGCGGATTCTTCCCAAAAGCGGCCTGCCCTACCGCCTCATCCCCGCCGGCAAGCTCAGCCGCGAGGCCCTGCAACCCCAAGAGGCCCTAAAGCTCCTACGGGGCCTCAAGGCTGCCCAGCAGACCCTGAGGGAGCTGAGGCCTAAGGCGGTCCTCAGCATGGGCGGGTACGCGGGCTTCCCGGCGGCTTTCGTGGCGGCCTTGAGGGGAATACCCCTGGTGGTTCACGAGCAAAACGCCAAGCTAGGGCTGGCCAACCAGGCACTTGCCCGGCTGGCCCGGCGGCTCGCCCTGGCCACCCCCCTAGCCCTACCCCCCTCTTTGGCCGCCAAGGCCCAGGTGGTGGGCTACCCAGTGCGGGAGGAGGCCCATTCCGCGGAAGAGGCTCGAGCCCGGCTGGGCCTGGACCCCCACCGCCCCACCCTCCTGGTGCTGGGGGGCAGCCAGGGAAGCCAGGAGCTCAACCGGGAGCTCCCCGAGCGGCTCTATCCGCTCCTTTCCCACTGGCAGGTGCTGCACCAGTGCGGCCCCCGTTGGGAGGCGGAGATGAAGGCCAGAGAAAGGCCCCATTACCACATCCGGGGCTATGTGGAAGCCCCCTTGGCCTGGAGCGCAGCCGACCTGGCCATCACCCGCTGCGGGGCCGGGACCCTGGCCGAGGCCGCCTTTCACCAGGTGCCGGTGCTGGGGGTGCCCCTGCCCCGCCACCTGGATGGAGGGGCCCAGTGGGCCAATGTGGGCTTCTATGCCGAGCGCGGGGCGGCCCGAAGGCTTTCCTCCTGGACGGAGTTTGAGCGGGAGCTGGAAGCCCTTCTGGAGCCTTCCACACGGGCTCAAATCCGAGCTAAACTCAAGGGGTTATCTTCCGCCGGAGCCGCTCAGCGGCTGGCCCAAGCGGTGCTGGAGGTGGTGTGAGGCACTATCATCTGATGGGGATTGGGGGAATTGGCATGAGCGGGCTGGCCCGCCTTCTGCGCAAGGACGGCCACCAGGTAAGCGGCTGTGACCAACACAGCTCTGAACTCACCCAGGCCCTAGAGCGGGAGGGAATTCGGGTCTACCAGGGGCATAGCCCCGCCCACCTAGAAGGGGTGGACATCCTGGTGGCCTCTACCGCCATCCCCGAGGACGAGGCCGAGCTAAGCGCTGCTCGAGCCCTGGGCCTTCCGGTCTGGCGGCGGATTCAGGTGGTGGCCGAAATCCTAAAGGGGGGCTTCAGCCTGGGGGTAACCGGCTCCCACGGCAAGACCAGCACCACCGCCATGCTCTACAGCGTCTTCCAAGCTGCCCAGACCGACCCCACGGTTCTGCTGGGCGCGGAGTACGGCCCCCTGGGCGGCAGCGTCCGGGCCGGGCAAGGCCGCTACCGCATCGCCGAGATAGATGAGTCCGACCCCCTTTTCCGCTTTCTAAGCCTAGACATAGCGGTGATTACCAACCTGGAAGCCGACCACGTCTCCCCGGATGGGAAAGCCCGGCCCAACTACCACACCTCCTTTGAGGCCCTCCGGGAGGCCATGCGCGCCTTCGCCAGCCGGGCCGGGCACGTGGTCCACAGCGGGGACCCCCGCTGGGGCCTGCTGGAGGAGCTCACCCGGGACCTCCCCAGAAGCCGCTTCGGCCTGACCAAAGGCGAATGCCGCGCCCAAGAGGTCGTCCTGGAGGCCTTCGGCAGCCGCTTCACCCTAGTCTGGCAGGGCCGGCCCCTAGGCCAGGTGCGCCTCCAGGTGCCCGGCGAGCACAACATCGCCAACGCCTTGGCCGCAGCCTGCGCGGCGCTGGTGGCCGGGCTGCCCTTTGAGGCGGTACAGGAAGGGTTGGCCCGGTACACCGGGGCTGCCCGTCGCTTTGAACGCCTAGGGGAGCTCAACGGCGCCCTCATCGTGGACGACTACGCCCACAACGCTACCAAGCTTCAGGCCCTCCTGCAGGCTGCCCGCCATACCGGCTTGCGGGTACGGGCCGTCTTCCAGCCCCATCGCTATGGCCGCAGCGAACGGGAGTGGCCCCTGTACGCGCAGGCCCTGGAGCTGGCCGATGAGGCGCTGGTCTTGGACGTCTACAGCGCAGGGGAGACCCCCCTACAGCTCAGCAGCGCCCAAATTGCGGAAAACATCGTGGCCCACCTAGAGGCCCGGGGGAAAAGAGCCCGCTACTGTGGCTGGGACGAGGCCCTAGGTTACCTGCGCAAAAGCGCCGCCCCTGGCCAGCTCATCCTAACGATTGGGGCTGGGAATGTGTCCAGGCTAGGGCGGCTGCTCGCGGCGGAGAAGGAGGCGGTATGAGGGTGGAACGGCTGCCCATGGCCCGGCTCACCACCCTGGGGGTGGGGGGGGAGGCTGAGGTCTGGACGGTGGAGACCCTGGACGACCTGAAGCGGGCCACCGAGGCCCCCTACCGCGTGCTGGGCAACGGCTCTAACCTGCTGGTGGCCGACGAGGGGGTAGCCGAGCGGGTGATCCGGCTGGGTGGGGAGTTTGCCCTTTGGAACCCCAACCTCTCGGGCTGGGTGGGGGCCGGGGTGATGGTGCCCAGCCTGGTGCAGGCCGCGGCCCGGCTGGGGCTGTCAGGGCTGGAGGGCCTCTATGGGGTCCCGGCCCAGGTGGGGGGGGCGGTCAAGATGAACGCGGGCACCCGCTTTGGGGAGATGAGCGAGGCCCTCGCGGAGGTGGAAATCTTCCACGACGGCGGCCTGCACATCTACCGGCCCCACGAGCTCGGCTTTACCTACCGAGGCTCCCGGCTGCCCGAGGGAGGCATTGTGACCCGGGTCAGGCTCGAGCTAAAGCCGTCCTCCCCCGAAGTGGTGCAGGCGCGGATCGCCCAGGTGGACGCAGCCCGAAAGGGCCAGCCCAAGCGGAAAAGCGCAGGGTGCGCCTTCAAAAACCCCCCGGGCGACTCGGCTGGGCGGCTGATTGACGCCGCAGGCCTGAAGGGCACCACCATAGGACGGGCTATGATCAGCCACGAGCACGGCAACTTCCTCGTCAACCTGGGCGGGGCCACCGCAGCCGAGATGTACGCCCTCATCAAAAAAGTGCAGGCGGTGCTGCCGCTGGAGGTGGAGTGGGAGATATGGGGGGAGATTGAACCCCAAGCGGAGGTGGTGCCATGAGGGAGAGCGGCGGGCGCGGCCTCCCAACCCTCACCCGGGTGTTGCTCCTGCTTTTGTTGCTGGCCTCCTTGGCCACTGGTTCCCAGGTGGTCCTGCCGGTAGAGGAGGTGGAGGTAGTGGGCAACCAACAGCTTTCCCCTGATTACATTCGGCAAGTGACCGGCCTCGAGGTAGGCTCACCCTGGCTCTGGGCCTGGCCCTACCGGCTTCAGCCCCTGCTGCAAAACCCCTGGGTCAGGACAGCCCAGCTCGAGCGCCCAGCAATTAGGCGGCTGCGCATCGTACTGGAGGAGCGAAAATCCATCGCCAACCTGCGACTGGGGCCAGAGCTCTACGGGCTGAGCGCCGACGGGGTGCTCCTACCCGGGGCCCCTCGACAGGCCCCGCTTCTGGTGGGCCAGGGGCAGCCTCCCCTTGCCGACCTGGTGCTGCTGGTGCAGACTTTTCCCCAGGCCGAGCGGATTCGTTACGGCGTGGGGGGGTACCAGGTGGAGAAGGGGAATTTAAGAGTATGGGGCAGGACCGTCAGGGAGTTGCAAGATTGGGCCAAAGCCAGCAGAATAGGCCCAAGTGCCGCCATCAACCCTCTTAGGCCGCCTGACGCCGGACGCATCTACGTGTATTCTTGGGGGGTGAGTGCTCGCCGATGATTCTGGTAGGCTTGGACGTCGGAACCACCAAAGTAACCGCGGTCATCGGTGAACTCTCGCCGGACGGCATCCTGGATGTTATCGGCGAGGGAACCGTGCCTTCCCAGGGCCTGCGGCGGGGGGTGGTGACCAACCTCGAGCGCACCACCGAGTCCATCCGCCAGGCCATTTTTCAGGCCGAGCGGGTGGCCGGGGTCAAGGCCGAGCGGGTCTGGGTGGGCGTGGCCGGGGCCCACGTGCGCAGCGTGACCAGCCACGGCCTGGCGGCCATCCGCCGTGGGCAGCAGATTACCCCAGCAGACGTGGAGCGGGCCATTGAGCAGGCCAAGGCCTACCCCTTTGAGGGGGACTACGAGCTCATCCACGCCCTGCCCCTGGACTTCCGGGTGGACGGCCAGGAGGGCATCCGGGACCCCATCGGCATGGCCGGGGTGCGTCTAGAGGTGGACGTGCACCTAGTCGCTGGGGGCAAAGGCCCCCTCACCAACCTGCGCAAGGCGGTGGAGAACGCCGGGCTCGAGGTGGAGGGCCTGGTGCTGCAGGCCTACGCCTCAGGGCTGGCGGTGCTCTCCCCCGAGGAGCTTTCCATGACCGTGATGCTGGTGGACATTGGCGGGGGCACCACCGACGTGGCGGTCTTCCGGCAGGGGCGCCTGGCCCACTCCGCGGTAATCCCCTTGGGGGGCGACCATGTTTCTCAGGACATCGCCAAGTTGCTGCAAATCCCCGTGGAAGAGGCCGAACGGGTGGCCAAAAAATACGGCGCGGCCCTACCGGAGCTGGCCGATCCAGAGCTGGTGTTGGAGGTCAGCCAGGAGGGCACCACCCAAATCTCCTACCAAGCCCCCGAGCTGGCCCGCATCATCCGCCCGCGCTTGAGGGAAATCCTGCACCTAGCCCGCCAAAGCGTGGACGAGGCTTTGGGCCCTCTAGAAATTACCGTAGGCAAGGTCATCCTCACCGGAGGGGGTAGCATGGTGCGGGGCCTAGAGGAGCTAGCCCGCAAGCAGTTCAACTTGCCGGTGCGGATGGGCAAGCCTCTAGGGGTGCAGGGGCTTACCGATGTGGTGGCCGCCCCTACCCACGCCACCGCGGTAGGCCTCGTGCGACACGCCGCCAGTCTGGCCCTGCAAACCCCCTCCGCGCGCGGCCTGCGGCCTGCCCGAAAACCTTCTCCAGGAAAACCCCAGCCCGGCTCGGAGGGGGCTGCCAGCGGGCTCTGGGAGCGGATTAAGGGCATGTTCAAGAATTTCTTTTGAAGGAGCTTTTATGGGTGAGGTTCGGATTAAGGTAATCGGGCTCGGCGGCGCGGGCAACAACGCGGTCAACCGCATGATTGAGTCGGGCCTTAGCGGGGTCGAGTTCATCGCCGCCAACACCGACGCCCAGGTGCTCTCGGCCAGCCTGGCCGAAACGCGTATCCAGCTTGGTGAGAAGCTCACCCGGGGCTTGGGCGCGGGGGCCAACCCCGAGATCGGCGAAAAGGCCGCCCAGGAGGCCGAGGAGTTGATCGGGGAGTACCTGGAGGGCGCCGACATGGTCTTCATCACCGCCGGAATGGGCGGCGGCACAGGAACCGGGAGCGCCCCGGTGGTGGCCCGCATCGCTAGGAGCCTGGGTGCTCTGACCCTGGGGGTAGTCACCCGGCCCTTTAGCTGGGAAGGCCCACGCCGCACGCGGGCCGCCGAGGAGGGCATCAAGCGGCTTCGTGAACACGTGGATGCTATGGTGGTCATCTCCAACGACCGCCTGCTCTCTGCCCTGGACAAAAAGGTTTCCGCCAAGGACGCCTTTATGATCGCCGACCGGGTGCTCTACCACGGGGTCAAGGGCATCACCGACGTCATCAACCTCCCGGGCCAGATCAACCTAGACTTCGCCGATGTGCGCACCCTGCTCAAAGACGCCGGACAGGTTCTGATGGGCATCGGGGCCGGACGCGGCGAGAACAAGGTGCAGGAAGCCGCCCGCTCGGCGGTCCAAAGCCCTCTTCTGGACCGCTCGGTGGAAGGGGCCCACAAGCTGCTCATCAACGTGGTCGGCGACGAGGACATCTCCTTGATGGAAGCCAGCCAGGTGGTCGAGCTGATTCGCGAGGCCACCGGCGTGGAGGATGTGGACGTGCTCTACGGCCTGACCTACGACAACCGGGCTCAGGACGAGATGCGGGTGATCCTGATCGCCACCGGCTTCCACGAGAGCACCGTCACGGCCGGCTCCAGAGGCCGCAGCCTCATAGACTTCCCCGCCACGGGGGTGGACCTCAGCAATTTTGAGATTCCCGCCTTCATTCGCTACGGGGATGGGGACTACCCGCCTAAGCGGGGCAACTGAGGAAGCCCAGGGAAAGCGAGGGACCGGCCAGAGCAATGATCGTGCTCGGCATTGACCCTGGCATCACCAACCTGGGCCTGGGCGTGGTGGAACAAAGAGGCCAGCGCTACCGCATGCTCCACGGCCAGGTCGTCCAGACCGCGCATGGCCAGCCTGCGCCCGAACGGGTGGGCACGCTCTACCGGGCTGTATATGAGGCTGCCCAACTCTACCGCCCTCAAGCCATTGCGGTAGAGGAACAGTTTTTCTACCGGCAAAACGAGCTGGCCTACAAGGTGGGCTGGGCCATGGGGGCGGTGTTTTTGGTCGCTGACCAGATGTCTATACCGGTCTATGGCTACGGCCCACCCCAGGTCAAGCAGGCCCTGGTGGGGAACGGGCGGGCCGACAAGCAGCAGATCGCTTACATGGTGCGGGCGCTCCTAGGCCTTCCCTCCCTGCCCAAGCCCACCCACCTGGCCGACGCCCTGGCCATTGCCCTGGCCCACTGCTTCCACCAACCCTTGTGTGCAAATAAACCTCTACGCTGAGTGCTAGGCCTTACAATTTCGGATGCTATGCGCCGACGTTGGTTCGCATTCTTAGTGTTGCTGAGCGGTTTAGCTTTTGCGCAAGGGGTGCGCAGCCTGGGAATGGCCGGGCTGGTGCTCCCCGGACCGGGGGCAGCCCACCTAAACCCGGGCTACGCCGCCTACCCCGCAGGGGTGTACGGGGAGGAGAGCGGGTTTCAGCTACCCCTGGGCCTGCTGGGCATCCTCCTACGGCCTGAGAGCAACCCCATCCCCATCCTTCGGAACCCCCAAAGCCTCTCCGACCCCAACAACCCCTTTGACTTTCTAAGCCTTTACGACCAGCTAACCCACCTCAACAGCTTTCTGATTAACCCCGCTTCCTCCAACGCCTTCATCAACCCCAGCACCGGCTACCCTGAGATTCAAATTCACGTAGAGGCCGGAAGCATCAGGGTTACGGACTACCAGGGCCGGCCCCTCAACCTCGAGCTCGGCTTCGGTAGCCCCAGCGGGGTAGGCTCGAGCAAGGCCCTGACCCCTGCCTCCCTCTTCCGCATCCCCTTGCTGCGCGAGAACAACCTGTACCTCGAGCTGGGCACCTACGCAGGTGGCTTCGGTCTTGGCCTCTCCCCCAATGCCGCACTGCGCCAGGCCCTGGCGGGGGGCAGTCTCCAGCCCAACACCGAGTATGCCGTAACCCTAAACGGCAGCGGCCAGTCGGGAGTGAGCCTGAGCTTTGGCTACGCCACCCGGTTGCCCGAGCTGCCGGTTCCTGAGCTGGGCAGGGTCCGCCTGTACGCAGGTGGCCGCGGGGAGGGGTTCTACGGCCTGGCCTACGTGGAGAGCAACCTGAGCATCGGCCTTCAGACCGACGCCCAGGGACAGATTGACCCCAACCAACCCCCCATCTACCGCGGAAACATCTTCTACACCTACCCGGGCAACGGGAGCGGCTTTGGTCTGCGGGCCGACCTAGGGGTGGTGGCCGAGTCCCAGGGGGTTACCGTGGGCCTTGGCATCCGAAACCTGTTGGGCTTCGCTCGCTGGAGCGGAACCGAGCTGGCCTGGAACGGCAGCTCCAACCCCACCTCGGCCCAGGCCGAGCGCAGCAGCTTCGGCTTCGTACCGGCCTTCTTCCTAAACGCCGCCACCAAGGTACCCCTGGAAACAGGCCAGCTTATCCTGGGGGGCGACCTGGGCTACGAGACCCATCTTTACGGCCACATCGGTGGGGAGTACGCCCTAGGGCCGGGCCGCTTCCGGGCTGGGCTGGGCTTTGACGACGGACTCCGTGTCGGTCTAGGGGCAGGGGTGGTGGGCCCCGGCTTTAGCCTAGACGCCGCCCTGACCACCCACCGCGCCCCCATTGTGGGCCACACCGTCTTTGGCATCGCCATGAGCCTGGGCCTGAACTTCTGAAGGGAGAGCCATGCGCAAACTTGTCCTACCCCTCCTTACTCTGCTGGTCCTGGCGGGCTGCAGCGCAGCTACCCGCTACAACATAAACGTCAACGTGCTCAGCTTCGTACCCGCGAGCCAGCGCACCCTCAGCATCCCAGCCGGCTCCGGCACTTTCTTCTTCCCTGGCTCCAACTTTGAGGGCCAGGTGGTCTCGGTTCCCACCACCATGGACGTCGTTGAGCGGGCTCAAATCGTGTTGCGGGCCAGCGTGACAAATACCGGCAGCACCGACTTCAATGGCAACTTTGTGCTGCGTCTAGCCCCTGCGAGCGACACCAACCTGGTGGACAACAACGGGGGTGACCTGGGGATAGGCAATACCAACCTGACCATACCCCCGGGGCAAACCCAGACCCTAACCATTGACCTAACCCTAAGCGCCAACCAGAACCAAGCCGCCTTCAACATTGTTAAAAGCGGCAACTTCAGAATAGGGGTGCAGGTAGGCGCCACCAGCAGCGGTGGAACCCTAACCTTCAGCGAGGCCCGGGTGGCGATCACCGGCCGTCCCTTCGCCTTCTTCAAGTAGGTCCCAACCCAGACCGCGGGCCCTTCGGGGCCCCCTTTGCTACACTTAATGGTGTGAGTGCGACCGCCACCAAAACCCGTCCCTCGTCCAAGGTGGCCCCCCGTACCCCGCCTTTGTACAAGGTGCTCCTCTTGAACGACGACTATACTCCCATGGACTTTGTGGTGGAGGTGCTCATGCGCTACTTCCGGAAAAGCCAGGCCGAGGCGGTCCGAATCATGCTCCAGGTACACCACGCCGGGGTGGGGGTGGCAGGGGTCTATCCCTTTGAAATTGCCGAGACCAAGGTCAACCAGGTAAGAGCTGCCGCCCAGCGGGAAGGGCACCCTTTGCAGTGCACCCTGGAACCCGAGTAAGCGGTGGATTTCCGCACATTCAAGGGATTGGCCCCTGCTAGACTTTAGGTGCGGATGGGAACCCCTCTCACCCCCAGCCTAGAGAGCTCCATCCGGCGTGCGCTGGAGCTGGCCCTCGAGCGCCAGCACGAGTACGCCGGGCTTGAACATCTCCTCCTGGCCTTGCTGGACGATCCTGACGCCAAGCGGGTACTCCTGAGCGTGGGGGTTGACCTGGATCACCTGCGGATGATGTTGCTGGAGTCTCTCCGGCAGTTTGAGAGCATCCCCGGGGCCCAGCCCGAACCCACCACTGCCTTCCAGCGGGTCATCCAGCGAGCGGTGCTGCAGATGCACTCCGCCGGGCGCGACCAGGCCAACGGGGCCAATGTGCTGGTAGCCCTTATGGACGAGCGGCAGTCGGCAGCCTGCGCGCTCCTGGAACAGATGGGCGTGTCCCGGCTTGACCTAACCTCAGCCATTGCTCGAGGCGCCCTTCCCCGGGGCACCCAACCCAGCACAGAGCCGGTGCAGGTAGGCGAGGCCGGCCCCGAGGTAGCCCAGAACCCCCTCGAGGCCTACTGCACCAACCTCACCGAGCAAGCCCGGCAGGGCCGGCTTGACCCCCTAATCGGGCGCCGGGCTGAGCTGGAACGCATGCTCACTGTTCTTTCCCGGCGGCAAAAGAACAACCCCCTCCTGGTGGGCGACCCTGGAGTGGGCAAGACCGCCTTGGTAGAGGGCCTGGCCCAGCTCATTGTGGGGCAGGGCGAAAGGGACCTACCCCTCCCCGAGCGGCTGAGGGGTGCAGAGGTCTACGCCCTGGACATGGGCAGCCTGCTCGCCGGCACCCGCTACCGAGGCGACTTTGAGGAGCGGGTCAAGGCGGTGATGAAGGCTTTGGAGGAGCACCCCAACGCCATCCTATTCATTGATGAAATTCACACCATCGTGGGGGCCGGCTCCACCACCGGCTCGGTGGTGGACGCCAGCAACCTGCTGAAACCCGCTCTGACCGGCCGGTTGCGCTGTATAGGGGCCACCACCTTCGCCGAGTACAAGCACTTTGAGAAGGACCGGGCCATCGCCCGGCGTTTCCAGAAAATCGACATCCTAGAGCCTTCCCACGACGACGCGGTGCGGATTTTGGAGGGGCTTAGGCCCAGGCTCGAGGCCCACCACCGCCTCCGCTACACTCATAGGGCCATCCAGCGGGCGGTGGAGCTGGCCGCCCGACACCTAACCGAGCGCCGCCTACCCGACTCCGCCCTGGACGTGCTGGACGAGGCCGGAGCGGCTCAGGCCCTCCTTCCCCCCCAAAAGCGCAAGCAGCGCATCGGAGCCGCCGAGGTAGAGGCCACCGTGGCCCGCATGGCCCGCATCCCTCCCAAGAACCTGAGCCGGGACGACGAGGCGGTGCTCGCCAACCTGGAACAGGAGCTAAAGTCGGCCGTGTTCGGACAGGACAAGGCCGTAGAGGAAGTGGCCAGCGCCATCAAGCTGGCCCGCGCCGGGCTGCGTGATCCTCAAAAGCCCATTGGCTGCTACCTCTTCGCCGGGCCCACCGGGGTCGGTAAGACCGAGCTGGCCCGCCAGCTCGCGGCCTCCTTGGGGGTACCTCTACTCCGCTTCGACATGTCCGAGTACATGGAGAAGCACTCGGTATCCAGGCTCATCGGTGCCCCTCCAGGTTACGTGGGTTTTGACCAGGGCGGCCTGCTCACCGACGCGGTGCTACAAAACCCCCACTGCGTGCTGCTGCTAGACGAGATAGAAAAGGCCCACCCCGACCTCTACGCCATCCTGTTGCAGGTCATGGACTACGGCAAGCTCACCGACCACAACGGCAAGGCCGTGGATTTCCGCAGCGTGTTGCTCATCATGACCACCAACGCGGGGGCTGCCGAGGCCAGCGAGCGGCGGGTGGGGTTTCTGGGCGGCACCCGGCAGGAGGCCAGCGAAGAGGCCCTAAAACGCACCTTCACGCCGGAGTTTCGCAACCGGCTGGATGCCATCGTGCACTTTAACCCGCTTTCCCCCGCAGTGATGCGCCAGATTGTGGGCAAGTTTCTGAGGCAGCTTGAGGTCCAACTCGAGGAGCGGGGGGTGCAGCTTTCCGTTGCCCCCGAGGCGGTAGCCTGGCTGGCCGAGAGGGGCTACGACCCCTTGCTGGGGGCCCGCCCCCTGGCCCGGCTCATCCAGGAAACCCTAAAAAAGCCCCTGGCCAACCTGCTGCTCTTCGGCCCCCTAAAGCGCGGAGGCCGCCTCACGGTTGAATTCAAAGAAGGGCAGATTGCCCTGGAGGTTAGCTAGGGCTCCCGGCAGGGCTGGCCGGGGTGATAGGCGCCGAGGGCTTGGAGCCTGGGGCCATGACCATGTTCATATCCCGCCCCATAAGCTCGGGGCGCATCTCCACAAAGCCTATCCCCTCCAGGTCTTTAGCGATGCGCTCCAAAAGCCGGTAGCCCAGCTCCTGATGGGCTAGCTCACGGCCCCGAAACATGATGGTGACCTTGACCTTGTGGCCCTCTTCCAAAAAGCGCCGGATGTGAGAGAGCTTGGTGTTGTAGTCGTGGGCCTCAATCTTGGGCCGCAGCTTCATGCTCTTTAGCTCGGTGCGCTTGGCCTTCTTTCGGGCCTCCTTTTCAGCTTGCTGCTGCTCGTAGCGCCACTTGCCGTAGTCCAGCAGCCGGGCCACCGGGGGCACCGAGTTGGGAGAAACCAGCACCAAGTCGTACTCCCGCTCTCGGGCCAACCGCAGGGCCTCCCGGGTGTCCACCACCCCGATTTGCACACCGTTTTCATCAATCAGGCGAACCTGACGCACCCGAATTCGTTCGTTCACCGGTACATCTTTGATAGCTTCACCTCCGCAGGCTTAGGCCTACGCCCTGAGTCTACACAAAAAGCCCAGCCAGCCGCAACGCCACCGGAGGGCCTTAGCGGGGGAAGACCCGAAGCGGGCCGAGCGGCGCCAGGCGAACCTCCTGGCCTGGCCGGGCCTCGAGCTTGACCACCGCCTCGCCCCATGCTAGACGCACCCGGCAAAGCCGCTCCCCCCGGCCGCCGTAGCTGGCCTGGACCCGGGCCAAAAGCCCCGCAGGACTGGGCACCAGCTCCTCGTAGCGGAAGGCCAGGAAACCCTGGCCCTCCCGCAGCCCCTCCACCGGCCAGGCCACCCCATCCCAGCGCACCTGCCCCCCACACACCTCCACGGGCAGCAGGTTGAGCCGCCCAAAGGCCCGGGCCGCCGCCAGGCTGCTGGGCCGCGCGTAGACCTCCGCGGGAGGCCCCTCCTGCACAATGCGCCCCCCCTCCATAACCGCGACCCGGTCGGCCACTGCCAAGGCCTCGTCGGGGTCATGGGTCACGTGCAGGGCACTCACCCCTTCAGCCTGCAGCAGCGCAGCCACCTCGAGCCGGAGCTCTTCCCGAAGCACGGGGTCTAGGGCCGAGTAGGGCTCGTCCAGCAGTAGAAGCCGCGGTTTCGCCGCCAGGGCTCGAGCCAACGCCACCCGCTGCTTCTGGCCCCCAGAGAGCTGGTGCGGCCTGCGCCCCTCCAGCCCCGAAAGCCCCACCCGCTCCAGCAAGGCCAGGGCCTCCTCCTTGCGGGGCTCCTTCATGACCAGAAGAAGGTGCTCCAGCGCCGTGAGGTGGGGCCAAAGGGCGTGGTCCTGAAAGACATAGGCCAGCCCGCGCCGCTCCGGAGCTAGGCTGGTCAGGTCCTCCCCCTCCAGCAGAATCCGCCCCGAGTCGGGGGTCAGCAAGCCCGCCACCAGGTTCAATAGGGTGGTCTTACCGGATCCCGAGGCCCCCAGGAGGGCCATAATTTGACCCCGCTCCAACTCCAGGGAAACCTGATAGACCCCCGCCTTGCCAAAGCTTTTGGTGAGACCCTCTATCCGCAGCATTTCCTACTCCACGCACTCAGGCCATCACCCCCCTGCGCGGCAGCAACAAAATCAGGAGGGAGAGAATCATCAGCAAAAGCCCTATGGCCGCCGCTTCCCGGAAAAGCCCCCCATTCAAGGCGGAGAGCACCGCCACCCCCAGGGTCTCGGCCCCAGGCGCGTAAAGAAGGGCCGAGAGGGTCAGCTCGGCCAAGGCTAAAGGCATTACCAAGAACACCCCGGCAGCCAGGTAGGGCCAAAGCAGGGGGTAGCCTATTCGGAACCAGGCCCGGCCCAGGCCTAGGCCAAAAAGCCGCCCCACCCCCACCAGGCGTTCTACCCC
>NZ_QWKZ01000033.1 GCF_003574085.1 Meiothermus luteus
GGGCTCGAGGGGTCGGGGCATGAACTACCTGGCTATTTATTTCTCGACAAGAAAATACCCCGTTTTTCTCTCTCCGTCAACAGCCATCGTTCAAAAGAAAAGGCCTAGGCAGGCGGACGGCCCGCCCGTGGCCTCCTTACCCTATTCCTCGAGGTAGGTGTAGCCCACCAGCTCCCGCGCGTAGAGCTCCATGAAAGCCCCTTTCTCGGCTGGGGTGAGCTTCCTGGAGGAGCGTACCAGCTTCTCCACCGCCTCGGCCAGTTCACCTTCCTCGTAGCCCATCTTTTCAATGACCCGCCGGGCCTTCTCCCCCAGGATAAACCGCTCAATCTCGTAGCCCCCCTCGCCGACCACCACGTGGGCCTCTCCGATGCGCCCGAACAGGTTGTGGCTCATGCCCAGCACGTCCTGGTAGGCCCCGGTTAGGAAGACCCCCAGGTAATAGGGTTCCCCAGGGCGGATTTCGTGTACCGGCAGGGTGTGGCGCACATCGTGGGTGTCAATGAAGCGGTCTATCCTGCCGTCGGAGTCGCAGGTGATGTCTACTAAAGTGGCCTCCCGGGTGGGGCGCTCGTTGAGGCGGGAAAGCGGCACGATGGGGAACATCTGTTTGATGGCCCAGGTATCGGGGAGGCTTTGGAAGAGGCTGAAGTTGCAGACCAGCTTGTCGGCCAGCATCTTTTGCAGATCTTCCAACTCGTCGGCGGGGTAGTCAAACTCCTGGGCGAATTGCAAGGTCTTGCGGGCTATTTGGTAGAAAAGCGCCTCGGCGGCGGCCCGGTCGCGCAGGGAGATAAGGCCCAGGTCGTAGAGGCTGAGGACGGTGTCCTTGTTGGCAAAGGCGTCGTGGTAGACCTCGCGGTAGTTTTTGGCCGAGATGCTCCGGGCTAGCTCGAGCATCTCCTGTACCACCGGGTGGGCGTTTTTGGGAACCTCCACCCGCTCCTCCCCGGGGGGGCGGATGGTGTCAATGACCTCCAGCACCAGCACGCTGTGGTAGGCGGTGACCGCCCGGCCCGACTCCGTAACCAAAACGGGGTGGGGCTCCCCGTGGCCGTCGCAGATGTCCCGGGTCACGTAGACCAGGTCCTCGGCGTACTCCTCCAGGGTGTAGTTGGCCGAGGCGTAGAAGGCGGTCTTGGAGCCGTCGTAGTCCACGGCCAGGCCGCCCCCCAGGTTCAAGTAGCGCACCGGGGCCCCTAGCTTGCGCAGCTGGACGTAGGTCTGGGCAATCTCCCGTACCGCCTGCTTGATGCGGCGGATATCGGTGACCTGGCTGCCGATGTGGGCGTGCAGCATGGCGATGCTGCCGAGCAGACCGGCTTCGGCGAGGAGGTCCACCGCGCGGACAATTTCCGGGGTAGTGAAGCCAAACTTGGCCGATTCTCCCCCGGATTCCTCCCACTGGCCCGAGCCCTTGGTCTTGAGCTTGTAACGGATGCCAATCTGGGGCTCTACCGAGAGCTCCCGGGCGATTTTGATGACCCGCTCCAGCTCAGCGAACTTTTCCAGGGTGATGACCACGTTTTTGCCCAGCTTCTTGCCCATCAGGGCCAGCCGGACGAAGTCGTCGTCCTTAAAGCCGTTGCAGGCGATGAGGGCTTCCTTGTGCAGGTCCTGGGCTAGGATGAGGGTCAGCTCGGCCTTGGAACCGGCCTCCAGGCCATAGGCGTAGGGCTTCCCGGCCCTGGCCACGGTTTCCACCACGATCCGCCGCTGGTTGACCTTAACCGGGAACAGGCCCTGGTAGCTTCCCTGGTAGCGGTACTTTTCAATAGCCCGACGAAAAGCCTCGTTGAGGGCCACCACCCGGGCCTCTAAAATCTGGGGGAAGCGGAGCATCACCGGCAGTGGGCGGCCCTCGTCGCGCAAGTCCTGCACGATCTCGTAAAGCGAGGCGCTGGGGCCTTTGGGGCCCAGGGGGGTGACCTCGAGCTCCCCGTCCTCTCCTACGCGAAAAAACCCCGCCGCCCAGTGGGGGACGAGGTAGGTTTCTTCGGCATCCTTGGCGGTGTAGCGCTTGAGCTTCTCCAATTTGAATCCGGGTCTCCTCGCACAGGCTACGGTGGAGATGTCGTGGGGCATCTACCGTGCGCTGTCCAGAAGAGAGTGTAGGACAAAACGCCCTGGGATGCTAGGGCAACCTGGAGGGCAAAAACCAAAGCAAGTCCAGGGCGGGTGGCTTAATGCCCTGGATGCGCAAAAGCACTGCTATCTGCGCGGTATGCCGGACCTCGTGGAGCATGACGTGCCAGAGCAAGTTTTCCACCATGTAGTGCTGCTCGGGATCGTCGTGTGGGCTGATCACCCGCTTTAGTTCGGTCTCGGTGAGCGTAGCAAGGTAGGTCAGGGTACTGGCCTCAACGGCCTTCCAGTAGTCCAGCAGGGTGTGCAGGGCAAAACCCGCATACTCCGGGCCGCCGGTGGTGTCTTTGAGGGCGGGCACGCTCGTCCACACCGGTGGGGTGCGCTCAATATCCTCGTGCAGCCAGGCGTCCTCCACGCTGGGGATGTGGAAGACCAGATCCTTGATGCAGTGGAAGCGCTCACCGTTCAGCAGCGGGCGCGACAAGGCTTCGTCCGGCAGGGCCTCGAGCGCCCCCCACAGCTCCCGCCGGGCGCGAACCAGGTAGCCGTACATCTCGGGAATGTTCATGGCTTCCTCCGGGCCAGGCCCACCTCGAGCCGCACCACCACGGTCTGTCCTACCCCCAGCCCCTCGGCCTGGCGCACCCGGTCTTTGAGCGGCAACACATACAGGCCATTTTTGGGCCACAGCGAGGTCTGCCACTCGGTCTGCCCGATCCGTGCCCTCACCGGAATCATGCCCCAGCCGTAGGTCAAAAACCGCTCGGCGCGCTTGATGGCCTGGCTTTGCGCTTCGGGTACGGTCACAAAGTAGAAGGGCGCGGGGCCGCGCCACTCCCAAATTTCACCGCTAAACTCGAGGCTCATTGGTGCGCCCCAGCAGGTCAGCAACGGAGATTGCATGGGCCGAGGTGCTGTCGCCGGTGACGACACGGCGGTGGTAGTCGATCTGGCCCAGGTGGTAGGCCAGGTGGCTCAGGAACTGCAGCAGGGTAAGCTGGGTGGAGAACGCCCCGTCGGCCAATTGAACCGGGAAGGGCCGGGCCAGGTGTTCCTCGCTTAGGTTGGCGAAGCCCGCCAAAACCCCCTGCCGGGCCCCTTCCAACTCCCGGCGGATTTCGCTTCGCGGCACGCCCCGCCTGCTAAACTCCGCCACCCGGTTCCGCACATATCCGGTATGGCCCAGGATGGCCCCAAGGAAGTGCTGCAAATTGCCGGCCAGGTGTAAAAAAAGCGTTCCCGCCGGGTTGGGCAGGCCGGGCAGCTCTTTCCAGAGGCTGGCGTCGTCGGGATAGAGCTCGAGCTCGCGTTCCAGGGTGGCAATTTCGCGCAGGTAGAGGGCTTTTAGATCCTCGAGCAGCATATTTCTCCTTTTGAAGCCCTACTGCTCCCAGATTTCGGTTCGCCACTGGCTCCAGATGGCTTTTTCTTCCACTTCTTCTGGCATTGTGTAGCCAAAAGCTTTGAGGGCCAGCTTGATCTGCCCCACATGATAGCCTTCGTGCCAGAGTAGATGCTGAAGCAAAAATACAGGGTGGTCGTAGCGCGCGTTTTTACCCTGCATGGCCTGGCCAGTGTGCAGCCGATCCTGCACCGCCTCGCACACAGCACGGCAACTTTCGTTCAAGGCCTGCACGATGCGTGTGGGGTCGCGCTCCGCAAGCCAGTCCTCGCCATCTTTGCGGAAAAGTTGGGTCAGGCCCGCAGCGAACTCGGGTGCGACCTGGTTCAGCCAGAAGAGCCGGGTTTGCTGGATATGCGAAAACTGCTCCGCGACCGAGGGGCTTCCCTGCATGGCTTTTGCCTCCATCCCTCCTTCTGGTAGAGCCTGGAGCAGGTTGATCAGAATGGCGTTGTTGCGTCTATACGAGTCCAGCAGGGCCTGCACAATCGAATCGTTCATGTCGGCTTCCTTTCACATAACCCGGCCTGTAAATACGATTGTAGCGTATGCGCTCCGGCCCGTGGCCGAAGAACCCTGCCTCCACCCCTGCCAGCCCACCCCTCCCGGAAAGACGGACACCCCCCGCGACGGGGGGTGTCTGGAGCATAAGTAGCGCGTTTTTACTTGACAAACAGCATCTCGCGGTAGCTGGGCAGGGGCCAGTACTTATCGGCCAGGATGCGCTCCAGGGCGTCGGCTGCTTTACGTACCTCGGCCATGGCGGGCAGCACGTTGTCGCGCATGTGGTGGGCTTTCTCATGCACCTCGTCCCCACCGAGTTCGGCGTTTTGCACCTTGAGCTTCTCTAGAGCGTCCGATAGGGCGTCGGTGGCCTCCACCACCTGCTGGATGGTCCTTTGGACCGCCTTAGACTTGACCTCTATTTCCGAAAGCTCGGCCAGGTAGCTCAGGGCCCCGGGCAGGATCTGGGTCTGGACAATCCACTCGGTGGTCTCGCCCTCAATGTTGACCTGCTTGAAGTAGATGTCGTACATGATCTCCTGCCGGGCGTGAATTTCCCGCTCGGAGAGCACCCCCAGCCGGCTGAATAGCTGGATGTTCTTCTCGTCGGTGAAGCGCTCAATGGCGTCCACCGCGGTGCGTAGGTTCAAAAGCCCCCGCTTGGCCGCCTCCTTGTGCCAGGCCGCCGAGTAGCCGTCGCCGTTGAAGACGATGCGCTTGTGCTGGTTGTAGGTTTCCCGAACCACCTCCAGCACGGCCTGCTCAAAGGAGGCCTTCTTCCTCAGCTTGGCCTCGAGGGCCCCCACCATCTGCTCAATCGCGTCGGCCACGATGGTATTGATGACCGTGATGGGGAAGGAGATGCTCTGCGAAGCCCCCACTGCGCGGAACTCAAACTTGTTCCCGGTGAAGGCGAAGGGCGAGGTGCGGTTGCGGTCGCCGGCGTGCTTGGGCAGGGGGGGGCAGCACGGGAACGCCCAGCTCGAGCACCCCTGCCCGGCGGCCGCTGCTCCTTTGTCCGTTGGAAAGCCCCTCAAAAATCTCGGTAAGCTGGTCGCCTAGGAAGATGGAGATGATGGCCGGTGGGGCTTCGTTGGCCCCTAGGCGGTGGTCGTTGGAGGCGGAGGCCACGCTCAGGCGGAGCAGGTCCTGGTGGGTGTCTACCGCTTTGAGCACCGCGGTGCAGAAGAAGAGGAACTGCAGGTTCTCATGGGGGGTCTCGCCCGGCTCCAGCAGGTTCAGCCCGGTGTCGGTGGCCATGCTCCAGTTGCAGTGCTTGCCCGACCCGTTTACCCCAGCGAAGGGCTTCTCATGGAGCAGGGCCACCATCCCGTAGCGCCGGGCGGTGTTCTTGAGGACCTGCATGATGAGCTGCTGGTGGTCGGCGGCCAGGTTGGAGGGCTCAAAGAGGGGGGCTATTTCGTACTGGCTAGGGGCTACCTCGTTGTGGCGGGTCTTGACCGGAATCCCCAGGGCGTAGAGCTGGTTCTCCACATCGGTCATGAAGGAGAGCACCCGGTCGGGGATGGAGCCAAAGTAGTGGTCTTCTAGCTCCTGTCCGCGGGGCGGCTTGGCGCCAAAGAGGGTGCGCCCGGTCATCACCAGGTCAGGACGGCGGAAGTAGAACTCCTCGTCTATCAGGAAGTACTCCTGCTCGGCCCCCACGGTGGAGAAAACCTTGCTCACCTCCACCCCGAAAAGCTGCAGGGCTCGCTTGGCGCTTTTGTTGAGGGCCTCTATGGAGCGGAGCAGGGGGGTCTTTAGGTCCAAGGCCTCGCCGGTCCAGCTCGCAAAAGCCGAGGGGATGCAAAGCGTAGCCCCGTTGGAGTGGCGCATGATGAAGGCCGGGGAGGTGGGGTCCCAGGCGGTGTAGCCCCGGGCCTCAAAGGTGGCCCTGAGCCCCCCGGAGGGGAACGAGGAAGCGTCCGGCTCAGCCTGGATGAGCTCCTTGCCGCTGAACGAGGCGATGACCTTGCCGTCGGAGACGGGAACGAAGAAGCTGTCGTGCTTCTCCGCGGTGTAGCCGGTTAGGGGTTGGAACCAGTGGGTGTAGTGGGTGGCCCCTTTTTCCAGGGCCCACTTTTTCATGGCCAGGGCGATGGTGTCGGCGATGCTCGGGTCCAGCGGCACCCCCTTCTCAATGGTGGCCTGGAGGGACTTCCACACCGGCTTGGAAACCAGCTCGCGCAGCTCGTCCAGGTCCAGCACGTCGCTGGCAAAAACCTCTCCAGCGATGTCGCTGGACACCTTGCGCACGTCCTTGAAGCGCCAGTTTTTAGCTGCCGAGAGTACGTCAAACTCGTGGTTCACGCTGCCTCCTTCTGCGCGGGCTCCCGCTTCTTCGCATTTCGCAAATAAGTTGCGCGCGGTGGACCCTTGCGCATGCTCCTACAATACCACAAAATCGCAAAAGTCAAGCCGTGTGTTCCAAAATGATGTGACGTTTGTCAAAAAAACAACGAACACCTTGCGAAATAAAAAGGCAGTTTCCCCTGCAACGAGGGTTGACTTATTTGCTCTAGACTTATATGCTTCTTGCAACTAAGTTTTTGGGCCAGCGCGCCCAGCCAGGAGCCTCTATTATGGAGCCTTTAGACACCGCCCTCTACGACCGCCCTTCGGTCACGGTGGATGTGGTGGTTCTGACGCTGCGCGGGGGGTGTCTGGAGGTTCTCCTGGTGCGGCGCAAGGAGCACCCCTTCCTCAACTACTGGAGCCTGCCGGGGGGGTTTATTTGGAAGGGTGAGTCGCTGGACGAGGCGGCCGCACGGGTGCTCAGGCACAAAGCGGGGCTCGAGGCGGAGGCCGGCCGAACCCGTCGGCCGGGAGGGCATCCTATCTACCTGGAGCAGCTCTACACCTTCGGCAGCCCCAACCGCGATCCCCGGGCCCGGGTGATTAGCGTGGCCTACTACGCCCTGGTGGAGCAGAGCCATGTGCGGGAGATTTCTGAGGAGAGCGGTCTGTTCCGCCTCTTGCTCAAAGACGAGGAGAACGTGGCGGAGATTTACGATGCGAAGGGGAAGAAATACTCCTTGGCCTTTGACCACGCCGAGATTCTGGCGGTGGCGGTGCGGCGCATTCGGGGCAAGCTCTCCTACACCCCCATCGGCTTTGAGCTGTTGCCCGAGCGGTTTACCCTTCGCGAGCTGCAGGCGGTTCATGAGGCCATCTTGCAGAAGAAGCTCAACAAAGCCTCCTTCCGCCGAAAGATGCTGGCCTCAGGGCTGCTTCAGCCCACCGGGGAGTTTGAGCGCGGCACCGGCTTTAGGCCCGCCGAGCTCTACCGCTTTCGGAGGGAAGCATGAAAACTGCGGTATTCATAGGCCGCTTTCAGCCCCCGCATCGGGCCCACCTCGAGACCATCAAACGCGCTTTGGCCCGCTACGAGCGGCTGGTGGTGGTGCTGGGGAGCGCCTACTGCTACCCCACGCCCAAAAACCCCTTTAGCGAAGCGGCGCGGGAGGAGATGATTCGGGCCTGCCTGGGCCTCCAGGAGCAGGGGCGGCTTCACTTGGTGGCCATCCCCGACGACTACTACGACGACCCCCGCTGGTTCCGCGCGGTGCGGGCGGCGGTGGAGGCCATCGCCGGCCCGGGGGCCGAAATCTGCATCACGGGCTACCACAAGGACGAGAGCAGCTACTACTTGCACGGCTTTGGCGACTGGCCTTTTGAGCCGAGCGGGGTGGTGAGTTCTCTGAGCGCTACCGACGTGCGCAACCGCTACTTCGCCGGGGACGGGGCCTGGCGGGAGATGGTGCCGGAGGCGGTGCGGCGGTTCATGGAACAGTTTGCCACCACCGCCGAGTTTGCCCGCCTACAGGCCGAGTGGAAAACCCTGCAGCACTACCGCGCGCTCGAGCAGCACTACCCCTACCCCATCCTCCACGTGGCCGCCGACGCCTTCGTGCAGGCCCAAGGCCAGGTCTTGCTGGTGGAGCGGCGGGGGGCGCTGGGACAGGGGGCCTGGGCCCTGCCCGGAGGCTATGTAGAGCCCAAGGAGACCCTGCTCGAGGCCGCCCTGCGCGAGCTGCGGGAGGAGACTGGCCTGCAGCCAGGGCCCGCTGCCCTGAAAGCCACCAAGGCCTTCGACTACCCAGGCCGCAGCCTGCGGGGCCGGGTGATTAGCTTTGGGCACCACTTCCACCTGGAGGGCCCCCCGCCTCCGGTCAAGGGCCGGGACGACGCGGCCCGGGCCTTCTGGCTGCCCCTGGGCGAGCTGGATCAGCACCAGTCCCGCTTCTTTGAGGACCACTACCAACAGATTTGCTGGTTTTTAGGACGGGCACCCCAACCCCCAAAGGAGTCCAGATGAAAAGCCTCAACCCCCACAACCTAATCCTGAACACCGATAGCTACAAGGCCAGCCACTTCGCCCAGTTTCCCAAGGGCCTGACCTACGCCAGCTGGTACATCGAGAGCCGGGGCGGCGACCACAACTTCGTGCGCTTTTTCGGCCTACAGGCCTTCCTTATTGAGTACTTGAGCAAGGGCGTGAGCCTGGCCGATGTGGAGGAGGCCCGGGAGGTCTTTCTGGCCCACGGCCTGCCCTTTCCCTACGAGGGCTGGCGCTACATCGCCCAGGAGCTAGGGGGGCGGCTGCCGGTGCGCATCCGGGCGGTGCCGGAGGGGATGGTCATCCCGGTGCACAACCCCCTGGTCATCATCGAGAGCACCGACCCCAAAGTACCCTGGCTGCCCGGCTGGCTCGAGACCGCCCTCTTGCGCGCGGTCTGGTACCCCACCACGGTCTGCACCCTCTCCTGGGCCATCCGCAACACCATCAAGGAGTACCTGGAAAAAACCGCCGACGACCCCGAGGCCGAGCTGCCCTTCAAGCTCCACGACTTTGGGGCGCGCGGGGTGAGCAGCCTGGAGAGCGCCGGCCTAGGGGGAATGGCCCACCTGGTCAACTTCCAGGGCACCGATACCGTGACCGCCTTGGTCTACGCCCGCAACTACTACGGGGCCGAGATGGCCGGCTACTCCATTCCGGCCATGGAGCACAGCACCGTGACCAGCTTCGGGCCGGAGGGGGAGGCCCAGGCCTACCGCCAGATGATCGAGACCTTCGGCAAGCCGGGGGCGCTTTTCGCCATGGTGATTGACTCCTACAACCGCGAGCGGGCTGTGGGGCAGATTATCGGCGAGGAGCTGCGGGGGCTCATCCAGGGCTCCGGGGCTACCGCGGTCATCCGCCCCGACTCGGGCGACCCGCCCTTCGTGGTGCTGCGCACCGTGCAGACCCTGGAGGCCAAGTTCGGGGCCACGGTTAACAAAAAGGGTTTCAAGGTTTTGAATGGGGTACGGGTGATCCAAGGCGACGGGGTCAACGCCGACACCATCCGCAAGGTGTTGTTTTTGCTTGAGCAGTGGGGCTACAGCGCCTCCAACGTGGCCTTCGGGATGGGCGGGGCCCTCCTGCAGCACCCCCACCGCGACACCCAGAAGTTCGCCCAGAAGCTGCACCTGGTCACGGTGGATGGGGTGACCTACGGGGTGGGCAAAAGCCCGGTGGATGACCCCTCCAAGCTCTCCAAGAGAGGCCGCCTGGACGTGATCAAAGACGAGCGGGGCATCCGCACGGTGGAGCTGCCCCTCGACGAACCCAACCCCCACCCCCAAAGCCTCTTGCGGGTGGTTTTTGAGAACGGCGAGATTAAGAAGCGCTACACCTGGGAGGAGGTGCGGGCCAACGCCTAGAGGACGCTGGTGCCGGGGCCGGACCAGGGGAGCCCAAAGGCCCTGGCCCAGCTCGCCCCCAGGTCGGCGAAGGTAGCCCGGGTGCCCAGGTCGGCCCCAGCCATCCCAGGCCCCACCACCAGCAGCATTCCGTACTCCCGGGTGTGGTCGGTGCCACGGTAGGTGGGGTCGTTGCCGTGGTCGGAAACGATGAAGAGGTAGTCCTCGGAGCCCAGGGCGGCCAGCAGCTCGGGGATGCGGGCGTCGAAGGCCGCTAGGGCCTCGGCGTAGCCAGCCGGGTTGCGCCGGTGACCGTATTTGGCGTCAAAGTCCACCAGGTTGGTGAAGACCAGGCCGGCGAAGGGCTCGCGCATCAGCTCCAGGGTGCGCGCCAGCCCCTCGGCATTGCTGCCGGCCTTGACCTCGCGGGTGAAGCCCCGGTGGGCGTAGATGTCGGGGATTTTGCCTACCCCCACCACCTCGAGCCCGGCGGCTTTTAGCTCGTCCAGCACGTTGGGGGGTGGTTCTAGGGCGAAGTCCTTGCGCAGGTCTTCGCGGCGGTAGAAGCTCCCCGGCTCGCCCTCAAAGGGGCGGGCAATCACCCGGGCACAAGCCAGCGGCCCCACCAGCATCTCGCGGGCAGTCTGGCACCAGGCGTAAAGCGTTTCTAGGGGCACTTTGCCGATGTGCGCGGCTATCTGGAAGACCGAGTCGGCCGAGGTGTAGACGATGGGGAAACCGGTGCGCAGGTGCGCTTCGCCGTAGTCGCGGATGGCCTCGGTGCCCGAGTAGGGCCGGTTGAGCAGGTAGCCCCCCACCCCGATGCGGGCACAATAAGCGGCCAAGAAGTCTTCCGGGAAGCCCTGGGGGAAGACCTGGAAAGGATGCTCGAGCCGAATCCCCACAAACTCCCAGTGCCCGGTGGAGGTGTCCTTGCCGGGGTTGGCCTCAACCATGCGCCCAAAAGCGCCCAGCGGCTTTTCCACCTGGGAAAGGGTGTGCACCCCTGGTACGCAGCCCAGCCCCAGCGAGGCCAGGTGGGGCAGCTCGAGGCCGGTCTTGAGCACGGTGTGGTCGAGGGTATCGGCCCCCTCGTCGCCAAACTGCGCGGCGTCGGGCAGGTAGCCCAGGCCCACCGAGTCCAGCACGATGGTGGTGATTTTCATGCCCCAAGCATAAGGCAAGGGCCCCTGGCTCCCCGCCCGGGGTCAGGAGGCCAGCATTTCCCGGAGGGCGTCGGCGGCAGGGTTGCCCGCTTCGGTGGGGTAGATGAGCCAGAAAAGCCGTCTTAGCTCCATGCCCTTGATGCGCAGCACCCGCAGGTTGCCCACCTTCACGTTGGGGCGGACCACCACGCTTGAGACAATGCCCACCCCAGCTCCCTCCAGCACCAGCCGCTTGGTCACCTCGTGGTTGTCGGTGTAGAAGATAGGGTTAATCTCCAGCCCGGCCTGTTCAAAGGCCGAGCCTAGAACCCGGTAGGTCATGGCCCTCGGCTCGCGCACAATCAGCGGGACCTCCGCCAGGCGCTCGGGTTCAATCTCTTCCCTTTTGGCCCAGGGATGCTCTGGCGGCACGATGACTACCAGCTCGTCCTCGTAAAACAGCTTGCGCTCAAAGCCCTCCAGATGCTCTACCGCTTCCACCACGGCCAGCTCTATCTCACCTTGCACGAGCCGTTGAGCGAGCCGCTCCGAGCTGCCGCTTTCCAGCGTGATTCTGATCTCTGGGTGGAGCCGCTTGAACTCGGTCAGGTAGCGCGGCAGCACGTAGACCGCCATGGTGGTGGCCGCCCCCAGCTCCACCCGGCCCCGCTCGAGCCGCTCAATGGCCTGGGCGGCCTTCATGAACTCCTCCAGGGCTTGTACGGCCCGCCGGGCCTCGGGTAACAGGTCCTGGCCGGTCTTGGTCAGCACCAGCCGGCGGCCCTGGCGGTGAAAGAGGGCATGGCCAAGCTGGGCTTCCAGGGTCCGCAGGTGCTGGCTCACCCCGGGCTGGGTCATGCCTAGACTCAGGGCTGCGCGGCCCACGCTGCCTTCCTGCACCACGCATAAGAACACCCGCAGGGCCTGGGGGTTGGGGAAGGGGCGTCGTTCTAGCATAAGTATATTTTATCAAAAACGAGAAAAATAAACTTGCGCTATTTATCACAAGTACCTACCCTGGGACCTACCTCGAGGAGGTGATGCATGCTGGCCATAGAACGCCCCACCCGCAACCTCTCGCTGGACCTTTTGCGCAGCACCGAGGCTGCCGCGCTGGCTGCGGCCAGGTGGGTGGGGCTTGGGCGGAAGGACGAGGGGGACCAAGCGGCGGTGGATGCCATGCGCCTGCTTTTGGCCACCGTTCCCATGCAGGCCCGGGTGGTCATAGGGGAAGGGGAGAAGGATAAGGCCCCTATGCTCTACAACGGCGAGGAGCTGGGTACCGGCGAGGGGCCTTCGGTTGACCTGGCGGTGGACCCTATTGAGGGCACCCGGCTGGTGGCCCAGGGGCGGGGTGGGGCCATCAGCGTGATTGCCGCTGCCGAGAGGGGGGGGCTCTTTAACCCCGGCCCCGGCTTCTACGCGGCCAAGCTGGTGGTGGGCCCCCGGGCCAAGGAGGCCATTGACCTTTCGGCCGGCCCGGAGGAGAACCTGCGCGAAATTGCACGGGCTTTAGGCAAACGCCTGCGCGAGGTCACGGTGTTCGTGCTGGACAAGCCCCGGCATATGGGACTCATAGAGCGCATTCGCCAGGTCGGGGCCCGGGTTAGCCTCCACACCGATGGAGATGTGGGCGGGGCGTTGGCAGCGGTGCTGCCCGACACCGGAATAGACGTACTGATGGGCACCGGGGGCACGCCCGAAGGTGTGATTGCGGCCGTGGCGGTCAAGGCATTGGGCGGGGGAATGCAGATGCGGCTTGACCCTCAAAGCGAGGAGGAGCGCTGGGCTTTGGTCAACAACGGCTACGACCCCCAGCGGGTCTACACCCTAGACGAACTATGCCCTGCTGAGGACGCCCATTTCGCTGCCACCGGCATCACCGACGGGCAGTTTTTGCGCGGGGTGCGCTACCGGGGGGAGTACGCCGTCACCCACAGCCTGGTCATCCGGGGCCACACCCGCACACTGCGCTACATTGAGTCGCACCACTTGTTGGAAAAGCTCCGCGCTATCAGCGGTGAGCTTTATTGAGGAGGGAATCATGGCACTAGGATACGCAGGCAAGGACACCGGAAAGTACGCCAAGGCGGGGGTTCGCGAGTACCGCGAGATGGGCTACTGGCAGCCCGACTACGTCCCTAAGGACACCGACACCCTGGCCCTGTTCCGCATCACCCCCCAGCCGGGGGTGGAGCCTGAGGAGGCTGCGGCGGCGGTGGCAGGGGAGTCCAGCACGGCCACCTGGACGGTGGTCTGGACGGATCGGCTCACCACCTTGGAGCGCTACCAGGCCAAGGCCTACAAGGTGGAGCCAGTGCCCGGCAACCCCGAGCAGGTCTTCGCCTACATCGCCTACGACCTGGCCCTGTTTGAGGAGGGCTCCATCGCCAACATGACCTCCTCCATCATCGGCAACGTCTTCGGTTTCAAGGCGGTGAAGGCCCTGCGGCTGGAGGACTTGCGGGTGCCGGTGGCCTACCTCAAGACCTTCAAGGGGGCCCCCCACGGCATCCCGGTAGAGCGGGACATGCTCAACAAGTACGGTCGGCCCATCCTGGGCGCTACGGTGAAGCCCAAGCTGGGCCTCTCGGGGCGCAACTACGGCCGGGTGGTCTACGAAGCCCTGGCGGGTGGGCTTGACTTCACCAAGGACGACGAGAACATCAACTCCCAGGCCTTCATGCGTTGGCGCGACCGCTTTCTTTACGCCCAGGAGGCGGTCATGCGGGCCGAGCAGGTCTCGGGTGAACGTAAGGGCCACTACATGAACGTAACCGCGGCCGACATGGAGGAGGTGTTGCGGCGGGCGGAGTTCGCCAAGGAGATCGGCTCCATCATCATCATGGCCGACCTGACCATGGGCTACACCGCTTTGCAGACCCTCTCCAACTGGTGCCGCAACAACGGGATGATTCTGCACCTGCACCGGGCCTCCCACGCCACCTTTACCCGGCAGAAGAACCACGGCATCAACTTCCGGGTGCTGGCCAAGTGGATGCGGATGCTGGGGGTAGACCACATCCACGCCGGAACAGTGGTGGGGAAGCTCGAGGGCGACCCCAACCTGACCCGGGGCTACTACGCCATCCTCCGGGAGCAGTACAACCACTACGACCCGGTACGCGGCATCTACTTCGACCAAGACTGGGGCTACTTGCCCGCGGTGATGCCGGTGGCCTCGGGGGGTATCCACGCCGGGCAGATGCACCTGCTCCTGGATCTTTTTGGCGACGACGTGGTCTTGCAGTTTGGCGGGGGCACCATCGGCCACCCCATGGGCATCGCTGCTGGGGCCACGGCCAACCGGGTGGCAGTAGAGGCCATGGTGATGGCCCGCAATGAGGGGCGCGACATCCTGGCTGAGGGCCCTGAGATTCTGCGCCAGGCGGCCAAGCACTCCCCCGCCTTGGCCGCCGCGCTGGAGGTCTGGAAGGACATCACCTTTGACTTCACCTCCACCGACACCCCAGACTTCGTGCCCACACCAACCCTGTGACGAGGAGGTAGATATGCGCATCCACCAAGGCACCTTTTCCTTTCTGCCCGACCTCACCGACGAGCAGATAGAGAAGCAGATTCGCTACATCATCCAAAACGGCTGGGCGGTTTCAGTAGAGTACACCGACGACCCTAACCCCTACAACACCTACTGGAACATGTGGGGCCTGCCCATGTTTGACCTGGAAGACCCCGCGGCGGCCATGTACGAGTTCAGGAAGTGCCGCGAAGCCTTCCCGAACCACTACATTAAGATTAACGGCTACGACCCCAGCCCAATGTGGCAGGCCCAGCGGGTGAGCTTCATCGCTCACAGGCCCACCCAGGAGGAGCCCGGCTTCCGCCTCAAGCGCATGCTCTGGTCGGATGGGCGGGTGCAGAAGTACGGCCTCGAGCCCTACGTGACGGACAAGCCATCGGGGGAACGCTACTAGCTTCTTTCTCCGCCTCTGGCCCTAGGCTGGGGGCGGGTTGGTCTAGAGGAAGATGCCCATGACCGAGACCGTAAGCCCCACCGACCTGAGGGCCCTCCTGCAGCAGACCGGGGTGCCCGAGGTGCTGGAGCGCCTGGACCGCGAGCTGGTGGGCCTGGCGCCGGTCAAGACCCGCATCCACGAGATTGCGGCCTACCTGGTGGTGGACAAGTTGCGCCGCGAGCTGGGTCTGGTGGCCACCCGCCCGGTGCTGCACATGGCCTTCACCGGCAACCCCGGCACCGGCAAGACCACCGTGGCCCTGCGCATGGCCACCATCCTGCACCGGCTGGGCTACATACGGCGCGACCACTTGGTGGTGGCTAGCCGCGACGACCTGGTGGGCCAGTACATCGGCCACACCGCCCCCAAGACCAAAGAGGTGCTGAAGCGGGCCATGGGTGGGGTTTTGTTCATTGACGAGGCCTATAGCTTGTACCGGGCCGAAAACGAGCGGGACTACGGCCAGGAGACCATTGAAATCCTGTTGCAGGTTATGGAGAACCAGCGCGAGGACCTGGTAGTGATCCTGGCCGGCTACGAGGACAAGATGGAGCAGTTCTTTGCCCTCAACCCCGGGATGCGCTCGCGCATCGCCCATCACATCCGCTTCCCCGACTACACCGAAGAGGAGCTGGTGGCCATCGGCAAGCTCATGATTGCCGAGCAGAACTACTACCTGGACGAGGCCGCCGAGCGGGCTTTTGTGGAGTACGTGCGCTGCCGAAGGAGGCTCCCCAACTTTGCCAACGCCCGCAGCATCCGCAACGCCATAGACCGCTTCAAGCTGCGCCAGGCCAAGCGGCTGTTTGAGCGGGCCGGCCAGGTGACCCCAGACGACCTGCGCCGCATCGCCGAGGAGGACATAAGGGCCAGCGAGGTCTTCCGGGAGTGTGAGGAGAAAGGAGGCCAGGATGCCCCATAGACCCTTCATGCTCGGCATCGCGGGCGACTCGGGGGTGGGGAAGACCACCATCTCAAGCGGCATCGCCCGTCTGCTAGGTCAGGAGCGCACCACCAACATCTGCGTGGACGACTACCACAAGTACGACCGGAAGCAGCGGGCCGAGCTGCAGATTACCCCCCTCAACCCTGAGTGCAACTACATGGACATCATGGAACAGCATGTGCGCCTTCTGGCCATGGGGGAGCCCATCCTAAAGCCGGTTTACAACCACTCCACCGGCACCTTTGACCCCCCGGTTTATGTCCCGCCTCCCAGGGCCATCAGAGACAACGGCCGCCTGATTCCTCGAGCAGTCATCCTAGAAGGCCTCCTCACGCTGTTTTCCGAGCCCATGCGGGAGCGCTACCACCTTAAGGTTTACCTAGACCCCGAGGAAGACCTGCGCCGGGAGTGGAAGGTCAAGCGCGACGTGGCCAAGCGGGGTTACACCCCCGAGCAGGTGGTGGCCGACATTGAGCGACGGATGCCCGACTCCAAGGCCTACATCTGGCCCCAGAAGGAGCACGCCGACATCGTGGTGCGCTTCTACCGACCCCCGGGCTACGACCCCGAGCGGCCCAGCACCCTCTCGGTGCGCATCACCCTCAAGCGGAGCCTGCCTAAGCTTGACCTGACCGAGGTGCTGCACTCGGCCTACGAAGACGAGCCCTCGGTGATCCGGCTCGAGGCCCGCAAAGAAGCCGACATTCTGGACATCTCGGGGGGCCTGGAACCTGAGCGGGCGGCGGTCTTCGAGCGGCTCATCTGGGAGCAGCTCGGCCAGCACGCTGAGCACTTCAACCCCGAACTCATCGGCACCTTCTGGGACAAGGGTGGCCAAAGCTACCCCCTGGCCCTAACCCAACTGGTTATCGCGTATTATCTGGTACATATGCGCGAGCAGGCCATTCAAAAAGGAGCCCTGGCCTATGCCTAAACTCCTGGTGGCCCCCTCCATCCTCACCGCCGACTTTGCCCGGCTGGGTGAGCAGATCCGCGAGGCCGAGGCGGCGGGGGTGGATTGGATTCACCTAGACGTGATGGACGGGCGTTTTGTGCCCAACCTGACCTTTGGCCCTTTGGTGGTGGAGGCTATTCGCAAGGTTAGCAGGCTGCCGCTCGACGTGCACCTGATGATTGTGGAGCCCGAGCGCTACCTGAAGGACTTTGCCCAAGCCGGCGCCGACTGGATTACGGTTCACTTTGAAGCCACCCCCCACGCCCACCGGGCAGTGCAGCAAATCAAGGAGCTGGGCAAGAAGGCCGGGCTGGCCCTCAACCCGGCCACGCCCCTGGAGGCCATGCTGCCCCTGTTGCCCGAGCTGGACCTGGCCCTCTTGATGAGCGTGAACCCCGGTTTTGGGGGCCAGAAGTACATCCCGGGAAGCACCGAGCGCATCCGTCGCTTGGCTGTGCTGCGCGAGCACCTAAACCCGGCCTGCTTGGTTGAGGTGGACGGGGGCATCAAGCCCGAGAACGTGGCCGAGGTCTACCGGGCCGGGGCGGATGTGGTGGTGGCGGGCAGTGCTTTGTTCAACAATCGGCCGGTGGCCGAGAATATGGAAAAACTGTTAGGAGAAGTGTATGCCGTTGGCCCTAGGTAAAGACGTCCTCAACAAAGCACGGCGCGAAGGCTACGCCGTGCCCAGCTTCAACACCAACAACCTAGAGATTACCCAAGCTATCCTCGAGACCGCCGAGGCCCTCAGGGCCCCGGTCTTTATTCAGGTCTCGGACGGGGCCCGCAAGTACGCCGGGCTCGAGAACCTAGCCAACCTGGTGCGGGACATGGCCAGCCGGGTGAGCGTGCCGGTGGTGCTGCACCTTGACCACGGGGCTGACTACAAGATGGTGCTGCAGGCCCTGCGCGCGGGCTTTACCAGCGTGATGATCGACGCCTCGCACCACCCCTTCGAGGAAAACGTCCACGAGACCAAAAAGTGTGTGGAGGCCGCGCACGCCGTGGGGGTGAGCGTGGAGGCCGAGCTGGGCCGGCTTCAGGGCATTGAGGACAACATCGTGGTGGAGGCCAAGGACGCCTTCCTCACCGACCCCGACGAGGCCGCCCGCTTCGTGGAGGAAACCGGCATTGACTACCTGGCCATCGCCATCGGCACCTCGCACGGGGCCTACAAGGGCAAGGGGCGGCCCTACATAGACCACGCAAGGCTCGAGCAGATCGCCCAGAAGGTCTCTATTCCCCTGGTGCTGCACGGCTCCTCGGGGGTACCCCAGTGGCTCAAGGACAAGATGAAGGCCACCGGGGCCGACCTCGGCGACCCCACCGGCATCCACGACGAGGACGTGCGCCGGGCCATTCCCAACGGAATTGCCAAGATCAACATCGACACCGACCTGCGCCTGGCCTTTACCGCGGGTATCCGCGAGGTGGTGATGGGGAACCCCAAGGAGTTTGACCCGCGCAAGATTTTAGGCAAGGGCCGGGAGTACCTGAAGCAGGTCATCCGGGAAAAGTTTGAGCTGATGGGGACGGTGGGGCGGGCTTGAATCGCTTTGACCAGTTCGTCCAAGGCCTGCTCTGGCAGGCCCGCTGGGTGATGCTTCTGCCGGTGGTGGGGCTTCTAGCTGGGGCGGTCTATTTTGCCGTGCAGACCGGGGTGGAGGTCTGGCGGGCGCTGAGCTCGGGCAGCCTGGAAAAGGCCCTGCCCTTGATGGTGGGGGCGGTAGACCTGGCCCTGCTGGCCTCGGTGTTGATTATCTTTGCCCTGGGGCTCTATGAGCTCTTCATCGCCGAGGTGAACCGGCTCGAGGGCAGCCTCAACGTCTTGGTGGTGCGCAGCCTCAACGACCTCAAGACCAAGCTGGGCCAGGTCATCCTGATGATTCTGGTGGTCAAGTTCTTTGAGAAGGCCCAGGCCTTCTCGCCCAAAGGGGCGCTGGACTTCCTCTACTACGCGGGGGCGGTGGCCCTTCTAGGGGCGGCTTTGTGGCTGGTGCAGGCCAGGGAGAAGCCAGACAAATAACCGCCGGTTATCCAAAAAATAACCAAGAGTTGAGTGATAATCACTTGCAAGAAGGGCTTTTTCGGTCATACTGGGGGGAGGAGGTGAACAGCTTGCGCAGACTTCCGCTCGTTCTCCAAGCCGCCTTAGCCTTGGGCCTGGGTGCTTTTTGGATGGGCGCGCAGACCGCGCTGGCCCAGGCCAGCCCCCTCTACGCCCAGTGCCAGGGCTGCCACCAGCCTACCGGGGCTGGGATTCCTGGGGTCTTTCCCCCGCTGGCTGGGCACATACCCGAAATCCTGGCTGCCAAGGGAGGCCGGGAGTTCCTGATTCAGGTTCTTCTCTATGGCCTGCAGGGCCAGATTACCGTAAAAGGAACCAAGTACCAGGGGATGATGCCGGCCTATGCCCAGCTCAAGGACGAGGAGATCGCCGCCTTGCTCAACCACATCTCCACCCAGTGGGGCAACAAGTTCCCCGCCGGCCAACAGCCTTTCACCGCCGCCGAGGTCAAGGCCCAGCGGGCCAAACCCATGACCGCGGCCCAGGTGCTGGAAGCCCGCAACAAGCTGGGCCTCAAGTAACCCCTGCTCGCGAAGTCGCCCAGGGAGTTCCCTGGGCGTCTTTTACTCCGGCAGGTAGAGGCGGCCCCGCACCGCGGCGACGGCCAGCTCCTGCCCCAGCTCCTGCCCCACCTTTTGGTAGGCGTTCACCCATTCCTCGTTGCTCATCTCGCTGTCGGTGACCAGGCGCAAGAGCAGGTTGTAGGGATGGGTGCCTTCGGCCAGAGCCCGCACGGTATCGCTGAGGCCGGTGGCCTCCTTGAACTCCCGCATCAGCCCCAAGGCGTCAAATTGCACCGCGGAGAGGGGCAGGAACTCCTCGGTGCCCCGGTAGGCCAGGCTGCTAACCTGTTCTAGGACCCCCAGAGCTTTTTGTTGTAAAGCGGCCTCCTCCAGGGCCTGGCGGTGGGCCCTTAGGGCCTCCAGGGTGCTGGGCAGGTGCGGCTCGAGCGGCCCCGGTAGGAGGCGCTGGACCCGCTCGAGCCAGCCTTCAAAATCCTTGGCGGCCTCAATGAGCATCGCTGCGGTGGCGGGGGAGGGTGGATGGCCCTGCTCGAGCTGCTCCGCGGTCTGCCGCAGGGCCTGGCCAAGCTCGCCCAACCGCTCCTGCAGGGCCTGTCCCTCGCTCAGCAGGCCCTCTACCTCACCGATGCGTTCAAGCCCTTCTAGGGGTGCGGTGGCCATGGCTGGTCTCAGTCTACACCCAGGTATGTTTAAGGGGCTATGGGTTTGGACCTGCTGGTGATAGCGCCCCATCCCGACGATGGCGAGCTGGGCTGTGGAGGGCTCCTGGCCAAGGCTAAAGCCGAGGGAGGGAGCACGGGCATTCTTGACCTAACCCAAGGCGAGATGGGCTCCAAAGGCAGCGCAGCCCTCCGGGCCCAGGAGGCCGCGGAGGCCGCCCGGATTCTGGGCCTGGACTACCGGGGCAACCTGGGGCTGCCGGATGGGGGACTGGCCGATGCCGAGCCCCAGCGCCGGGCCTTGGCGCAGGCTTTGCGGACCCTGGCCCCCCGGGTGGTGCTGGCGCCCCTCGAGGCCGACCGCCACCCCGACCACACCGCGGCCCACCACCTGGCGGTGGCCGCGGTCCACCTGGCCAGGCTGCCCAAGGCTCCCCTGGAAGGCCGTCCCCACCGGGTGGAGCGCCTGCTCTTCTACCCGGGCAACTACCCTGCCTTGCCCAACCTGGCAGTGGACATCACCGAGTTCATAGGGGTCTGGGAGACCGCGGTGCGGGCCTACCGCAGCCAGTTTGAGGGCGAGCGGGTCTCTGAAACCGTGCACGAGGGAGGGGTGGAGGCTCGGCGGGCGCTCAGGCGGTACTGGGGGAACCTCCTGGGGGTGGGCTATGCCGAACCGCTGCTGAGCTCCCTACCCTGGCTGACGCGGTTTTGGTGAGCCCCGCGGTTGACAGCCGGGGGGCCTTTTGTATATAGTTCGTCCGCTGAACTTACTAAAGGCTGGCTCCCGGAGAAGCGCTGTGGCCCGTTTCACACCCCTTGACCAGCAGAGCATAAAGCGGCAGAACCGCCGCCGGATTCTGGAGGCCCTCAGGCGCAGCGGGCCGGTGAGCCGGGCGGCGCTGGCCCGGGCGGTGGGCCTAACCAAGAGCACCGTCTCCTCGCTGGTCCAGGAGATGCTCGAGGAGGGCCTGCTGAGCGAGGGGGGGCCGCACAGCGCAGGGCCAGGGCGGCCTGGAACGCGTCTAGAGATTTGCGGCGAGAACACTTTGGCGTTGGGGGTTGAGCTGGGGGTGGAGGGTACTCAGATCGTCCTGTTGGACCTGAGCAACCGCACCCATGGAGCTTGGGGCTGGGCCGTGAGCCCCGAGACCCCGCTTTCTGAGCGGCTTTGCGAGCTTGCCGCAGAGGTTCAGCATCACATCCCGGACCCCGCGAGGCTGCTGGGGGTGGGCCTGACCCTTCCTGGGGTGGTGAACGAGCAGGCCCTGTTGTACGCCCCAGGTCCGGGCTGGCGCAACGAGCGGCCTGCGGAGATGCTCGAGGCCCTGCTGGGGCTTCCGGTGGTGGTGGAAAACGACGCCAACGCCGCGGCCTTTGGCGAAACCTTTTGGGAGGAGCACCCTAGCCCCCTTTTGTACATCGTGCTGACCACCGGCCTGGGCACCGGGCTGGTGGTGGACGGCCAGGTCTACCGAGGACGGTTTGGGGCGGCAGGAGAACTGGGCCACTGGCTCTCTGGGCAGGCCAGGAGCCGTAAGGAAGCCCAAGACGCGGAGGATACCCTTTCGCTTAGGGCGATGATCAAAGGCTACCAAGCTACAAGTGGTCGCAACGAGGACTTTTGGAGACTGCTCGAGCAGGCTCGAGCTGAAGACCCCTATGCCATAGCTGCTCTTGACCGCTTGGCATGGGAGCTAGGCCGTTTCGTGGCCAACCTTTGCGTGGCCTTTGATCCGGCGGTGGTGGTCCTGGGGGGGCCCGGTGCGGAGGCTTGGCCTTGGCTGGAGTCCCCATTGCGCCGAGCGCTTCGAGACCTGGCCTTTCTTCCCGAACACGCCGAGCTGCCTGTAAAGCCCAGCGCATTTGGGCATCTGGCTTCGGCTATGGGCGCTGCTGCTTTGGTGTTGCAGCGCTTCTTAGCAGATGGTGGCGCCCGGTTGCGGAGCCCGCCAACCTCCCACCGGGTACCCTCGTTAACTGTTGGCGCGTGATGGTAGCAACGAGGAGGTTCAGCGATGCGAAAGTGGTTTTTGCTCCTAGCTTTGATTCTTGGCTCCCTGGGAATGGCCCAGTCTGGGAAACTGGAGATATTCTCCTGGTGGGCCGGTGATGAGGGTCCAGCCCTGCAGGCCCTCATTGATCTATACAAGAAGCGCTACCCGAACGTAGAGGTCATCAACGCTACGGTAACTGGGGGCTCCGGGGTCAACGCCCGGGCGGTGCTCAAGACCCGGATGCTGGGCGGCGATCCCCCGGACAGCTTCCAGGTCCACGCTGGCCAGGAGCTGATTGGTACCTGGGTGGTGGCCGACCGGATGGAGGACCTAACCCCCTTGTTCCGCCAGGAGGGCTGGCTGGATAAGTTCCCCAAGGGGCTCATTGACCTCATCTCCTACAAGGGCAAGATTTACAGCGTCCCGGTAAACATCCACCGCTCCAACGTAATGTGGTACGTCCCGGCCAAGCTGCGCGAGTGGGGCGTGCAACCCCCCAAAACCTGGGCTGAGTTCCTCACTGTCTGCCAAACCCTCAAGGGCAAGGGCCTGGAGGCCCCCCTGGCCCTAGGGGAGAACTGGACGCAGCAGCACCTCTGGGAGTCGGTGGCCCTAGGGGTGCTGGGCGCGGCCGACTATGCCAACCTCTGGACCGGTAAGCTCCGCTTCACCGACCCCAAAGCGGTGGCGGTGTGGAACACCTTTGGCCGGGTTTTAGATTGCGCCAATAAGGATGCCGCTGGCCTTTCTTGGCAGCAGGCGGTGGACCGGGTGCTGGAGGGTAAGGCTGCCTTCAACATCATGGGCGACTGGGCCGCGGGCTATATGACCACCACCAAGGGCCTCAAGCCCGGTCAAGACTTCGGCTGGGCCCCTGCGCCGGGTACCGCGGGTGTGTTTATGATGCTCTCTGACTCCTTCGGCCTACCCAAAGGCGTGAAGAACCGCACCAACACCATCAACTGGCTGCGCCTTTTGGGCTCTAAAGAGGGGCAGGACACCTTCAACCCCCTCAAGGGCTCCATCGCTGCCCGCACTGACTCCGATCCCAGCAAGTACAACGCTTACCTGCAGTCCGCGATGCGCGACTGGAAGACCAACCGCATCGTAGGCTCGCTGGTGCATGGCACAGTGGCCCCGGAGTCCTTCATGAGCCAGTTTGGCACCGTGATGGAGATCTACCTCTCCAGCCGCAACGCTCAAGCGGCGGCCAACGCGGCCCAAGCCATTGCCAACCAGGTGCGGCTGGGGCAGTAATTCCCGTGGGGCGGGCCTTGTGCTGGGCCCGCCCCTTTTTGCAAAACGCCGGGCGGAAGCCCGGTAAAGCTACGAGGCTGCAATGCGCTGGTTTAGAAACAAAGACACCCTCTACGGGTTCCTGGTACTCCTGCCCTCGCTGGTGCTGCTGGGGGTTTTTGTCTACGGGTTTATTCTGCAGACCTTTTGGACCTCCCTTACCGACTGGGGCCGCGACCCTACCCAGGCCCTCTCGGCGAACCCCAGGATTAACTTCGTGGGTTTTGAGAACTACCGGGAACTCTTTACCGGATTTGTGGACGCGCGCTTTCGCCAAGACCTGGTCAACACATTTTTCTTTACCCTCTTCTTTATCCTGGGCTGCTTGGGGTTGGGGCTAAGCCTGGCCATCGCCTTGGATCGCGGACCGCGGGGAGAGGGCTTTTTCCGCACCGTGTTTCTATTTCCCATGTCTCTCTCTTTCATCGTCACCGGCACTATTTGGCGCTGGATGCTGCAGCCCGAGGGAGGGGTCAACCAGCTACCTACCCTGGTAGGCCTGCCCAAGGGGGAGTTTGCCTGGCTCACCAGCCGCGAGCAGATATGGCGCTTTAGTTGGAACGACCTGCCTTTTTTCACCGGCCTGGTGGTGGGCCTGGTGTTACTGCTCATCGCCGCGGCGGCTTTTCGAGCAGGGGAGGGCAAAAGGGGTTGGGTGGCCTCGGTCTCGGCGGGGTTGCTGCTTCTTTGGTCCTTTACCTTTGGCCGGACCCTGAAGCCCCTGCCCTACGATGAGCTGCACGGGTTCAACCTGGCCTTCATCGGCATCATCCTAGCAGCGGTCTGGCAGATGTCGGGCTACACCATGGCCCTCTACCTAGCAGGGCTGCGGGGTATACCCGAGGAGCTTCGGGAGGCCGCCCGAGTGGACGGGGCCACCGAGTGGCAGCTCTACCGCCACGTGATCCTGCCCATGCTGGCCCCCATCACCCTTTCGGCGATGATTATCCTAGGCCACATCTCGCTCAAAATCTTTGACCTGGTCTTTGCAATGGCTGGGGCCGACAACGCCCCGACCGATGTGCCGGCCCTGCTGATGTACCTGACCACCTTCCGGGCCAACCAGATTGCCAAAGGAGCGGCCATCGGGATGGTGCTTTTGCTCATGGTGGCTTTGGTGATTGTGCCCTACCTATACCGCCAGCTCAAAAGCGAGGTGCGTAGATGATAGGCCGTGCGCTCCAGTACATGGTCCTCCTGCTGGTCACGCTGTTTTTCCTCCTGCCGGTCTATCTGGTGGTGGTCACCGCCTTCAAAGAGCCTTCGGCCATTAGCCTGAGCACTACCTGGCAGCTACCGGAGCGTTGGTACTGGGAGAGCTTCGTTCAAGCCTGGAACGCCTTTTTGCCCAAGCTGCAGAACAGCTTTTTCCTCACCGTCACCGCCACCCTTCTTTCAGCGGTGCTGGGCTCCTTGAACGGGTACGTGCTGGCCAAGTGGCGTTTTCCCGGGGCCAACGTCGTCTTTCCCTTGATGCTTTTTGGCATGTTTATCCCCTACCAGGCGGTGCTGATTCCACTTTTCCAGTTTGTCCGCGAGATTGGCCTGGGGGGGAGCCTCTGGGGGTTGATCTTGGTGCACGTGGTCTATGGTCTGCCCATCACCACCCTTATCTTCCGCAACTACTACGCCGAGATACCCGACGAGCTGGTGGAGGCTGCCCGGATAGACGGGGCCGGTTTTTTTGGTATTTACCGCCGGATTGTCCTACCCCTATCGCTGCCGGGGTTTGTGGTGGTGGTCATCTGGCAGTTCACCCAGATTTGGAACGAGTTCCTGTTCGCCGTGACCCTGGTGAGCAGCCCGGCCAATCAGCCCATCACTGTGGCCCTGGCCCAGCTCGCCGGGGGTGAGGCGGTGAAGTGGAACCTACCTATGGCCGGAGCCCTGTTGGCTGCCTTGCCCACGCTCTTGGTCTACATTTTCCTGGGCCGCTACTTCATCCGGGGTCTTCTAGCAGGCTCGGTGAAGGGGTAGCCGGGGGAGCTGTTATGATGGGGGAGGTTTTGGAGGTGCTATGAAGCGGGCTTTCGCCTTGTTCGCGGTTTTGGTCGGTTTGGCCTTTGCCCAGGTCCCGGCGTATCCGGAGAACACCCTGGGGGTGGGGTATGGGGT
>NZ_QWKZ01000034.1 GCF_003574085.1 Meiothermus luteus
GCCCAAAAGCACCCCCCGTCCCCCGTGGGGCTTCTCCAGGAACTGGGCCCCCACCTGGGGGGCCATGCGCCCCGCCACCTCGCTCATGGGGACCAGGAGGGGCAAGGAGCCGTCGGGAAGCTGCACCGTTTCGTAGGCGATGCCCGTGACCCCGCTTTGGAGCATGGCCTCGGTGAGGGTGCGGTCCGCCGCCAGGTGGAGGTAGGTGAAGAGGATGAGCCCTTCCCGCAAAAAGGGGTACTCCTCAGGAAGGGGCTCTTTCACCTTCACCACCATCTCCGCCTTCCAAGCCTCCTCGCGGCTCACCAGGTGGGCCCCGGCCCGCTCGTACTCGGCGTCGGATAGGCCCGAGCCCACCCCCGCCCCCCGCTCCACCAAGACCACATGCCCCCGCTTCACCAGGCTTTCCGCCCCGCCCGGGGTCAGGGCCACGCGGTTTTCCAGGGTCTTCACTTCCTTGGGAACTCCGATCAGCATAGCCACTCCTGTTTCCCCTAAGCCTAGAGGGATTTTCTCCTGAAGGAAAGCGAAGAAGTAAAGAAAAAACCTCCTACTGCCCAAAATTTTTAGTTCATAATGGGAATGTGGCTGCTAAATTGCTGGACAAAATCAACTGCGCGATTCTGCTCGAGCTGCAAAAGAACGGACGGCTCTCCTACAGCGAGCTGGGCCGCCGGGTAGGGCTCTCCACGCCGGCCGTGGCCGAACGGGTGCGGCGGCTGGAGGATGCGGGGGTGCTGGTCGGCTACAGGGCCCGGGTGGACCCGGCGGCTTTGGGTTATGGCGTAACCGCCTTAATTGAGGTGGCCACCCCACCCCACCGCTACGAGGAGATGCTCGAGTTCGCCAAGAGGACCGAGGCCGTGCGGGAGTGCTATTTTGTCACCGGGGAGGCCTCGTTTGTGGCCAAGGTGGTGGTGCCCTCGGTGCGGGACCTGCAAGCGCTCATTCAGCAGATGGGCCGCTACGGCAACACCCGTACCTCGGTGGTCCTTTCCCAGCCGGTCTTGAAGGAGGTTTTTGAGGTGGCCCCTACCCCTTGAAGACCCGCTTGATGCGGAGCTTGAAGCCATCGCCCTCGGCGATGGCGATGAGGCGGCGCTTGGGGCCCAGCAGCGCTACCAGCCCCTTGGCCGGGATGGGCAGCGGTACTCCCTCCATCACCCGCTTGGCCTCGGTGTGGGAAAGCTCTACGCTGGGGTAGGAGAGCACCTCGAGCGGGTCTAGGGTTTTTTTGACCTCCAGGCTGTCCAGCTCCTGGGCTTGCTCCAGGCCGACCCGCCCCACCCGGGTGCGCACCAGCCCTGAGAGGAAGGCCTTGCTGCCCAGCCGCTCGCCCAGATCACGGGCGAAGGAGCGCACATAGGTACCGGGCCCCACCACCAGCCGGACGATGGCGGTAGGGTAGGGGCCCAGCGGCCGGGGCAGCTCCACCCTCCGGCCCCGCTCGGAAAGCTGCCAGCCGGCGGCGGAAGGGGCGATACGGCGGGGAGTAGGGGTAGGGTCGTAGGCCAGAAGGGTGGCCTCGAGGTACCTTACCGGTCGGGGTGGCAGAACCAGGGGCTCTCCCTTGCGGGCGGCCTCGTAGGCTTTGACCCCGCCCACCTTGACCGCGGAGTAAGCGGGGGGGGTTTGTTCGGTTAGACTCAGGAATTCTGGCAGCACCGACTCAATTTCGCGCAGGGTGGGGCGCTTTGGGCTTTCCTCAACCACCGGCCCCTCGGCGTCCAGGGTCAGGGTGGTGGCCCCGAAGGAGACCCAGGCCAGGTACTCCTTCTCCTCAGCCGAAAGAAAGGGCACCAGCTTGGTGGAAGCCTCCGTGGCCAGCACCAGTACCCCGGTGGCCAGGGGGTCAAGGGTTCCCGTATGGCCTACCCGCCGGGTGCCCAGCACCTGCCTTAGGCGGTCCACCACATCGTGGGAGGTCTGGCCTAGGGGTTTGTTGACCGCGTAGAGCGCCATGCCAGCGGATTTTACACGAGAAGCAAAGCCGCTGGGACGGGGTAAACTCGGGGCATGGACTGGCAGGCAAACTACCATCGGCTCAGGTTCGCCCAGCCCAGCGAGGGGGTGCTCGAGGTGGTCCTTTCCAACCCCGGCCGGCTAAACGCGGCCGACCGGGCGATGCACCGGGAGCTGGCGTATGTCTGGCGGGACATAGACCTTGACCCCCAGGTCCGGGCGGTGCTGGTGCGGGGTGAGGGCGGGGTCTTCAGCAGCGGGGGGGATTTTTCCATGATCGCCCAGATGACCGAGGATTACGAGGTGCTCCTTGAGGTGTGGAAGGAGGCCCGCGACCTCGTCTATGGGGTGGTCAACTGCTCCAAGCCCATCGTTTCGGCCATCGAGGGGCCAGCGGTGGGGGCCGGGTTGGCGGTGGCCCTTTTGGCCGACATCAGCGTAGCGGGCAGAGGGGCCCGTCTGCTGGATGGGCATGTGCGGCTGGGGGTGGCGGCGGGGGACCATGCGGTCATCCTCTGGCCCCTTCTGTGTGGCCTGAGCAAGGCCAAGTACTACCTGCTCCTCAACGAGCCCCTCTCGGGTGAGGAGGCCGAGCGGATTGGGCTGGTTTCGCGGTGTGTGGAGGATGAGCAGGTTTACGTAGAGGCCCTTTCCGTGGCCCAGAGGCTGGCCGAGGGGGCCCAAAGCGCTATTCGCTTGACTAAGTACGCCCTCAACAACTGGCTGCGGCTGGCTGGACCTAGCTTTGACACCTCCCTTGCCCTAGAGTTCATGGGCTTTATGGGCCCCGATGCCAAAGAGGGCCTGGCTTCTCTTCAGGAGAAGCGCCGCCCCAGCTTCCAGAAGCGCTCGCCCCTCTAACCTTCCCCTAGGTGCAGGAAGACCAAGAAGCGCCTTTCCTCCGAGCTCCACCCCAGGCGGGCGCCTTGGGCTTTGGCCAGGGCCTCCGCCAGCCGGAGGCCCAATCCGGAGCCTGGGCGGGGGTGGGAAGGGGCATTGGCCACCTCGAGGCCGCCTTCGTTCACCCGCACCCAGACCCTCCCTCCCTTGGCGGTGTGCTGGAGGGCGTTCTCCAACAAACCGACGACGATGGCCCGGAGGATGGGTTCGTTCCCCTGGATGCGCACCGCCTCCTCGGGAAGCTCCAGCTCCAAGCCGATTCCCCGGGCGGTGAAGGCCGGCCTGAGGGCTTCGGCCTGGGTGAAGACCAGGGTGTCTAGCTCCACGGCAGAGGTTTCCAGGGCGTCCGCCTCGGCGCGCGCCAGCAGGAGCAGGCGCTCTACCAGCTCCCGAAGGCCCGCTGCCTGGGTTTTGGCCTCCTGGAGCCGCCCTCGTTCTAGGTGCCCCAGGAGGAGGGTAAGGGGTGTGCGCAGGGCGTGGGCGGCCTCGGCGGCGAAGCGGCGTTCCGCCTGTAGGGCCTCTTCCAGGACGGAGAGAACCCTGTTGAAAGCCTCAACCATCCGCCCCACCTCGTCGCGATGGGGAGGGGTGGTGAGCCGCTGGGTCCAGGCCCGGTGGTGGGCCAGGGCCTGCGCCTCGCGGGTGGCCCGCTCCAAGGGGGTTAGGGCCCTTTGGGAGAGCCAGAGCCCCAGGAGAAAAGCCAGACCCCCCCCGAAGAGGAGGGCTGGGAGTAGGAGGCGGTCTAGGAGCTGTAGGGGGGCCAGGAGGGCGCCTAGGTCCCGGGCGGCCCGCAGGGTAAGCCCATCGCGGGTTGCCTCCCGAACCAGGTAACCTTCGTGGTTGCTTTGGATAAGGGCGAAAAGCGCCTCTGGCGGGGGGAGCAACCCGACCGCGTCCTGTAGGCCCTCGGCGTCCAAGAGGAGGAGAAGGGTTCCAGGTAGCACGGCGCTGAGCAGGCCCCCGTCCACCTGGAAGCGGGCCCGTCCTTCCTCGTCCTGGACGAGGACCACGCTGGAGAGCAGCCGCTCTAGGCTCGAGGCAGCCTGCCTCTCTAGGGCCAAGTGCAGGCCCTCCCGGAGCGCAAGGCCAAAGATGCCCAGGCCCAGGAGCACCACCAGGGCGGTGAGGAGGGCGATACGCAGCCTGAGGCTCATCCCCTAAAGCGGTAGCCCAGCCCCCGGGCGCTTTCTATAGCCTCAGGGGCCAGTTTGCGGCGCAGGTACTTGATGTAGGTGTCCACGGTGCGGGGGTCTACACTCTCCTCGCCGTTCCAGACCTTTTCCAGAAGCTCCTCCCGGCTGGAGAAGCCCTCTCCCTTTAGCACCAGGGCCTCCAACAGGGCGAACTCCCGGGCGGTGAGGGCCACCTCCTTGCCCTTCCAAAAGGCCAGCCGCCCCTCGAGGTCCAGCTCCAGCCGCCCCGTTCTCAACCGGTTTTCCGCCAAGCCCCGGTTACGCCGGAGGAGGGCCCGCGCCCGGGCCACCACCTCCTGGGGGTAGAAGGGCTTGACCACGTAATCGTCGGCGCCAGCGCCCAAACCCTCCAGCCGGGACTCCAGGGCGTCGCGGGCGGTGAGGATGAGCACCGGCAGGGATAGCCCCCGTTCGCGGGCAAAGCGCAGGACCTCGAGGCCATCCCCGTCCGGCAAGAAAAGGTCCAGAATTGCCAGGTCATAAGGGAAGGCCAGAAGGAGCCCTTGGGCCTCCTCTACCCCAGCGGCCTCGTCTAGGGCAAAGCCCGCTTCCTCCAAGGCCTCCCGCAGCAGGTGGCGTACCTCGGGTTCATCCTCTACCAGAAGGAGCCTCATCGGCGCAGCACCTCCTTGCCCGTATTGGCCTCCAGCCAGACCTCGCCGAAGGACCCCTTGGCCTCCCAGACCAGGAGGCGCTCTTTGGGCTTGGGCTTGAGCTCCAGGTGCCAGGGCTCCCCGTAGCGGTTTCGCACCAGGGTAAGGACTTGGGGGAAGGGCAGGTGGGGCTCTGCTAAGTGCTTGGGGATGCCCTTAGGCCGGAAGAGCACCACCCGGCGGGTTCCTGCCTCCACCCAGAGCTCCACCCCGGGCACCCGCAGCTCGTAAACCAATAGCCTTTCCTTGGGCTTTAGGCCGTAACTGAACTTGTAGACCTGCTGCAAGGTGGCCTGTCCTAGGTAAGGGGCGGCCAGCGTATAGGTCTGCTCAGGGGTGAGCTGGGGTGGACCTTGAGCCAAGGACCAGGCCAACAGAAAGGGCAGAAAGACCCACATTCTTCCAAACAGTCTAGGAACCCTTCATGAGCTCTAAAAGGGCCTCCCCTTTAGCGGCCAGGGCCTCGGCTTGGGTCCGGTCGCCCCTGCCCCAGGCTTCCCAGGCGGCAAGAACCGTTTCCTCTATGCGCTTGCGCTTTTCCTCCTCCAAAACCTGGGCCTGGCGGCGGAGGGCCTCGAGACGGCTTGGGAGGGTGCTCCCACCCTGGAAGGGGTTGGGAAGGGAAGGAGCGCCCCGAAGCCCCCGCAAAAGCCACACCACGCCCAGGACAAGGAGGACCAGAAGGCCCAAGAGGAGCAAGGCTTCCAAGAACTCTTCCACCCTCTTAGGCCCGAACCCCGGTGGGGGAGGGCCGTAAGGGGCGCAACCTGCGAGAAGGGTTAGGCCAACCAGGGAAAAAAGGGGTTTCGTCCACATGGTTTCCTCCAAAGAAGGGGGGGCGGGATCAGCCCCCGCCCCTCGCTTGGGCGCTAGAAGCCCCGCTCTGCCTTGATCAGGTGGTGCGCTGCGCGGGCCATCCGGTGGGCAGCTTCTGCACGAGCTAGGTCGCTGCCTTGGGCCAAAAGCCGCTTCGCTTCTTGGATGAGCTGGCTCACCGTGGGGTTATTCATCCGGTAGTAGCCTGCCTCGTACTCCGCCCGGATAATGGCCTCTTGGGCCCGGTAGGGTGCCTCGTAGGCCCGGCGACCGCCCTTACCGGGCCCCACGTACATGGGGTAGGGCGTGCCGGGAACCACCTCCTGGAAGCGCAGGGCCTCAAACACCAGGCTGGAGGCTTTGGCCCGCTCCTTGGCCCGGTAGTACTGGCCTGCTTGGTACTCCCCCTGGGCCCGGCGCAAAAGCTCCTCTGCGAGGGATTTGAGGTGGCTTGGGGTCACGATACTGGCCAGATACTGGGCCCGGGCCAGCTCCCGACCGGCCTGCTCCGCCTCGCGGTAGCCGTAAGGGACGCCCGGAGCCGGCGCAGGAAGAGGGGCGCCCGGAGCCGGCGGCGCGGGCTGGGCCAGGCTGGGGAGTCCAAGGGCCGAGAGAACCGTCATCAGGATGAAAAGCCTTTTGTTTGGCATCTGTGTCTCCTTTCTGCCCCGAAGGGCACCTAGAGGGTAGGAAACTTCTGTGGGAGGACGGTGGAAGGGGCGATGGAGGTTTGGCTTTGTATCAGCGGGCGGTTTTTGTGCAAATATAGACCCATGCCCTTGCTCGTCTGCCCCAATTGCGAAAGCGGTATGAACGAGGTTGTGCGCAACGGCGTGCATATAGATGTCTGCCCTAAGTGCCGGGGGGTTTGGCTGGATGGGGGGGAGCTTGAGAAGCTTCTAGGCCAGGTGCGCCGCTATGAGGAGGAGTACGAAGCCGAGCTGGAGAGCTACCGGCGCTATGCCCCGCCTTCTGCCCCGCCCCGCAACCCCTACGACACCGACGACGACGAGTACCACCGGCGCAAGAAGAAGAGCAAGCTGAGCCGGCTTTTTGACCTATTTGATTGACCCCTGCCGCCCTGCTATTATGGCTAAAAACTAGCACCGCCGCTTCTGGGAGAGACTGGCTTGGCCAGCGCCGAAGGAGCAACCGCCCCGGAAACTCTCAGGCAAAAGGACCGAAGCGGCGCAATCTGGAGAGAGGCCGCCGCGGCCCGCCGAAGGGATAACACTCTCAGGCAAAAGGACAGATGGGGCCTTCAGGAGGCCCCATGGCGTTCAAATCTTTTGATTCCCACACCGATTTCGCCCGCCGCCACATCGGCCCTAGCCCCGAGGACATCCAGGAGATGTTGGAGGCGGTGGGGGTGTCCTCTTTGGAGGAGCTGATACAGCAAACCCTACCCGCTGCCATCCGCCAGGAGGCCCCGCTCTCCATTGGCGAGGGGATGAGCGAGGCCGAGCTTCTGGCCCATATGCGGGAGCTGGCCAACAAGAACCGCGTCTGCGTTTCGCTTATCGGCCAGGGCTACTACGGCACCCACCTGCCCCCTGTGATCCAGCGCAACATTCTGGAAAACCCCGCTTGGTACACCGCCTACACCCCCTACCAACCGGAGATCAGCCAGGGGAGGCTGGAGGCCTTGCTCAACTTTCAGACCATGGTGGCCGACCTCACAGGCCTGGACATCGCCAACGCCTCCCTTTTGGACGAGGCCACCGCTGCGGCTGAGGGCATGGCCCTGGCCCACCGCAGTCTGAAGGAGGGGCGCAACCGCTTTTTTGCGGACCGGAACCTGCACCCCCAGACCTTGGCCGTGTTGCAGACCCGGGCTGAGCCCTTGGGCTGGGAGCTGGTGGTGGGGGACCCTGAGGCCGACCTGGAGCCTGAGGGGCTTTTTGGCGCGATTTTTCAGTACCCTGACACCCTGGGTGAGGTCCGCGACCTGCGGGGCCCGATTGAGCGGGTCAAGAAAGCGGGGGGATTGGTCGTGGTGGCCGCTGATTTGTTGGCCCTGACCCTCCTCACCCCGCCTGGGGAACTGGGAGCGGATATCGCGGTGGGTTCGGCCCAGCGCTTTGGGGTTCCGATGGGGTATGGCGGGCCTCACGCGGGCTATATCGCGGCTCGAGACGCCCTGAAACGGGGGCTGCCGGGGCGGTTGGTAGGGGTTTCGGTGGACGCCAGGGGCAACCGGGCCCTGCGCTTGACCCTGCAGACCCGCGAGCAGCACATAAGGCGGGAGAAGGCCACCTCCAACATCTGCACGGCCCAGGTCCTGTTGGCGGTGGTGGCCTCAATGTACGCGGTCTACTATGGCCCGAAGGGGCTTAAGGCGATTGCCGAAGAGGTCCACCGCAAGGCCAGCGTTCTGGCCCAGGGCCTGGAGCGGTTGGGCTTTCGGCGGGTAAACAAGTATTTCTTTGACACCCTCACGGTGGAAGCCCCGGGCCAGGCCGACCAGATTGTGCGAAGGGCCCTGGAGCAGGGGATTAACCTGCGCCGGGTGGACGCCGACCGGGTTGGCATAGCCCTAGACGAAACCACCACCCCCGAGGTTGTGGAGGCGGTCTTTCGGGCCTTTGGGGGGGAGTTCCGCTACGAGGCGTTTGAGCCCCGCGAGCACCTGCCCCTAGGCCTTCGGCGTACCTCAGCCTACCTGACCCACCCGGTCTTCAACCGCTACCACTCTGAGACTGAGCTTTTGCGCTACATGCGCCGGCTCGCCGACCGCGACCTGGCTTTGGACCGGGCCATGATCCCCCTGGGATCGTGCACCATGAAGCTCAACCCCACCGCGGCCCTGATGCCCATCACCTGGCCGGAGTTCGCCCACCTGCACCCTTTTGCGCCGGCGGAGCAGGCGGAAGGGTACCGGGAGCTCATGGAGAGGCTGGGGCGCTGGCTTTGCGAGATTACCGGCTACGACGCCGTCTCCTTCCAGCCCAACTCGGGGGCCCAGGGAGAGTACGCGGGGCTGCTGGCCATTCGGGCCTACCACCGCTCCAGGGGTGAGGGGCAGCGTAGGGTTTGCCTGATTCCCTCCTCGGCCCACGGTACCAACCCCGCCTCGGCCCGGATGGCCGGGATGGAGGTGGTGGTGGTGGCCTGCGATGAGCGGGGGTATGTGGACCTGGCCGACCTAGAGGCCAAGGCCCGGAAGTACGCCGATACCCTGGCCGCGGTGATGGTAACCTACCCCTCCACCCACGGGGTCTTTGAGGAGGGGATACGGGAACTCTGCGAGATCGTGCACCGCTATGGGGGGCAGGTCTATCTGGACGGGGCCAACCTCAACGCCCAGGTGGGCCTAGCCCGGCCGGGCGATTATGGCGCCGATGTTTCCCACCTCAATCTTCACAAGACTTTTGCTATTCCCCACGGCGGAGGGGGCCCGGGGATGGGTCCGATTGTGGTCAAGGCTCACCTAGCCCCCTTCCTGCCAGGGCATCCCGTCTTGGATGGGGGTACGGCGCCGGTGGGGCCGGTTTCCGCAGCGCCTTTTGGCTCGGCCTCAATTCTGCCCATCTCCTACGCCTATATCGCCATGATGGGCAGCGAAGGGCTCCGACGGGCCACCGAGGTGGCCATCCTCAACGCCAACTATATTGCCGCTCGGCTCGAGCCCTACTATAGGGTGCTCTACAAGAACGCCAAGGGCCGCGTGGCCCACGAGTGCATCCTTGACCCCCGGCCCTTCAAGCAAAGCTGTGATATTACCGCCGAGGATATTGCCAAGCGCCTCATTGATTACGGTTTCCACGCCCCTACCATGAGCTTCCCTGTGGCTGGGACGCTGATGGTGGAGCCGACCGAGTCGGAGTCTAAGCGTGAGCTGGATCGGTTTATAGCGGCCATGGTTGCCATCCGAGAGGAGATAGCCCGCGTTGAGCGGGGCGAGCTCAAGGCCGAGGAGAGCCCCCTGCGCCACGCTCCTCACACCGTGCTTGACCTAGCCGATGAACACTGGAACCGCAAGTACACCCGGACCGAGGGCTGCTTTCCCGGAGGGCAATCGGCCCTGGACAAGTACTTCAGCCCAGTGAACCGGGTGGACAACGTTTATGGTGACCGGCACGTGGTCTGCACTTGCCCGCCGGTGGAGGAATACAGCAGAGGCTAGGCCCAGCCGGCGGCTCAGTCCGTGGCCTGTAGGCCTTGCTCAATCAGCCGAATCAAACGGGCCTCCTCTTCGGGGATGTGGTCGCGCAGCCGTGCTGCGGCCACGATGGGCATCCAGGCCTGAAGCTCTTGCCGGTCGGCCCGGTAGCGCTCCATGTAGGCTTGGAAGAAAACCCGCCGCGAGGACAAAAACGCCTGGCGGCCCGGCCAGTCTAGGGGCAGCTCGCTGTGCAGGAGCAGTAGAGCGGTGCGGGCCAGGTCGGCCAGTGGGTTGCCCCGGGCGGCCAGGGGCCAGTCCACCGCGTAGGCCCCCTCCTCCCCGATCAGCACGTTTTCGGGGTGCAGGTCGCCGTGGCAGAGTGCACTGCCGTCGGGCAGTTGTGCCAGGCGCTCGAGCAGGGCCTGCTGTAGAGGCCTGGGGAGCCGACTGGCCTCAATTCGCCGGGCTAGGTGAAGGCGCTGGGAGGGCATCTGCCCCGCGGGCCGGGCGTGAAGCCGGAGGTGAAGGTCGGCCAGCATCTGGGCGGCCTTGGGCAGGAGGCTGGGGTTGTCCCTGATGAACTCGCTCATGGGCATGCCCTTGACCCACTCCATCACGATGCCCCAACGCCCCTCGTACCTGAGCACGTCCACCACCCGGGGGACAGGGGCCCCCAGGAGCCAGGCTTGCTGGGCTAGATGGGCTTCGTGCAGTGCGTCGGCCTGGCCGTACTCCGGCCAGAAGAGCTTGATGACATAGCCGTCAGCCCAGGTCAGCACCTCGGCCTCGCGCCCCTGGCCTATCCGGGTGGGCATCTGGGCCAGCTTACCGCAAACCGCCTAGGTTTGTACCAGCTCCTCCACCCCGGGTTGGGCCCACTTTACAAAGGCCACCTCCCGAGGGTTGGAAAGCTCTGGATGTACCGCCACTACCCGCACCCCATAGGTGTAGCTCCCAGGGCGGGTGGGCTGGTAGGTGCCGGTGAACACCAGGGCCTCCCGCTCCTGGCCGCTGGGTTTTAGGGGGAGGGTCTCGAGGTCACCGCTGTGCCGCCGCACCACCAGCTCCACCCTCAGGGTTTCGGTGGGGATGCCATAGGCCTGGACGAAGGCTCGCACCCGCAAGGGAGGCTCAGCGCTGCTGAGCACCTCGGCCCAGAGCCTCACCCCATCCCAGTGCTTTTGCACCAGGGTCTTCCAGGCGGCCACCTCCTTCAGTACAGCCCCCTCCTGCTCCAACAGGCGGGCCGCTCGCCGGGCCAGTGGGGCATAGAACTTTTGGTGGTACTCGCCGACCATTCGCTGGGCTGAGTAGGTCGGTCCGCAAGTGCGGATGCTGTCGCGCACCATGGCCAGCCACCCTGAGGGGGTGCCCACTGCGCCTCGGGCGTAGAAGAGCGGGATAATCTCGTACTGGAGAGTGTCGTAGAAGCTTTGGGCGTCGGCGTGGTCCTGGGCCTCCTCGGTGGCGTAGGTGCGCTCATCGCCAATGGCCCAGCCGTTGGTGGTGTTGAAGGCCTCAGCCCACCAGCCATCCAAGACGGAGAAGTTGAGCGCTCCGTTGAGCGCCGCCTTCATCCCCGAGGTGCCCGAGGCCTCCATGGGGCGGCGGGGGGTGTTGAGCCAGACGTCCACCCCCTGCACCAAGGCCCGGGCCAGGCCCAGGTCGTAGTTCTCTAGAAGGATTACCTTGTCCTCGAGGTCTAGGGCTCGGATTTTTTCGGCCAACCTCTTGAGGAATTCCTTGCCGGGTTCATCCTTAGGGTGGGCTTTCCCCGCGAAGATGAACTGTACCGGCAGGGGGCCGTTTAGGATGGCCAGCAGCCGCTCAGGGTCAGCGAACATCAGAATGGCCCGCTTGTAGGTGGCAAAGCGGCGGGCGAAGCCGATGGTCAGGGCGCTGGGGTCAAGCACCTTCTCAGCAGCCCGCAGCCGGGCGGGCGGCTCCCCATTGCGGCGGCGCTGCTCCACCAGCCGTTCGCGCACCTCCTCCACAAGGCGGGCCCGCAGCCTGTTGCGGACCCGCCAGAGCTCGTCCTCCTCTAGCCGCTCCACCGTCCAGTGGGCAGGGTTGTGGAGCTCGGTGGCCCAGGCCTTGGGGAAGCGGCGGGCGTAGAGGGCGTGCATCTCGGGGTGGAGAAAGCTGAAGGTGTGCACCCCGTTGGTGATGTGGCTAATGGGCACCTCCTCGGCTTCTAGACCCTTCCAAAGGTGCTGGAACATGGCCCGGGAGACCTGTCCGTGCAGGGCCGAGACCCCACCGGCGGCCCGGGAGGTGCGCAGGGCCAGGTTGGACATGCTGAAAACCGGCCCGTAGCTCTTCTCCTCGTGGCCCAGGGCCAAGAACCTCTCCTTACTTATCCCAAGCCTGTCCCACCAGCCCTCCAGGTACCGCTCAACCAGCTCAAAAGGGAAGCTGTCGTGCCCAGCAGGCACAGGGGTGTGGGTGGTGAAGAGGGCGCCCGCAGCGGCGATTTCCAGCGCTTCGGCGAAGGAGTAGCCGGCCGCCACCTTTTCGCGGACTCGCTCCAGGCCCAGGAAGGCCGCGTGGCCTTCGTTCATGTGCCAGACTTCCGGCTCGAGCCCCAAAGCCCGAAGGAGCCGCACCCCCCCGATGCCCAGGATCATCTCCTGCTCAATGCGAATTTCCTGCCCTGGAGCGTACAGCCTTGCAGTGAGGGCCCGGTCCTCGGGCTGGTTTTCCGGGAGGTTGGTGCTCATCAGGTAGACCGGGACGGTGCCCACCTCGAGCCGGTAGGCGGTGATGTAGACCGTGCGGCCGGGGAACTCTACCCCGACCCGGATGGGCCGCCCGTCCTTGAGGACTGGGGAAAGGGGTAGCTCCTCGGCCCTGAGCTCCTCGTAGACCTCCCGCTGCTGGCCTTCGGGGGTGAGCTCCTGGCGGAAGTACCCCTCGTGGTAGAACATGCCCACCCCGGTCAGGTCAAGCCCCATATCTGAGGCGGCCTTAATATGGTCGCCCGCCAGGACGCCCAGCCCCCCCGAGTAGAGGGGCAGCGACTCGTGGAAGCCGTACTCCATGGAGAAGTAGGCCACCCGGGGCGGGCGTTTTGGGCGGGCTTTGAGGTACTGGTGGAAGCTGGACACCGTAGCCTGCACAGCCCCCACGTAGGCCGGGTTCTCGGCCAAGGAGGCCAGGCGTTCGGGATCCGCATCCAGCAGGGTGCGCACGGGGTTTTTGCGGAAGCGCTTCCACTGCACAGGGTCAATCTGCTCAAAAAGGTGCTGCGCCTCCGGATTCCAGGTCCACCAAAGGTTATAGGCCAGCTCGCGCAAGCCCCTTAGTGGTTCGGGCAGGGTGGGCATGGCGGTAATTCGGCCAAGGGCGTTCATGGGCAGGAATTCTATCACCCCCGTCTGGCCCCAGGGTCAAGCGCTCTTTGACAAGGGGGCAGGCGCCTTTCAGGCTTCACCTGGTAGGGGGGCCGTGGTACGATGGAGCCCCGTGATGGTTGTGCCGCTCGGTTGAGCGGGTTTACATGTGCTGCGCTTGGCCCTGCTGGGCGCAGGGCGACAAGGGGGTTTTGTGAAGTACATCTTTGTGACCGGTGGGGTGGTGAGCAGCCTGGGAAAGGGCATCCTGACCTCGAGCCTGGGGGCTATTCTCCGTGGCCGCGGCTACCGCGTGACCGCCATCAAAATAGACCCCTACGTGAACGTGGACGCGGGCACCATGCGCCCGTATGAGCACGGGGAGGTCTTCGTGACCGGGGATGGGGCGGAAACCGACCTCGACATCGGGCACTACGAGCGCTTTTTGGATGTTGACCTTTCCCGGGCCAACAACATCACCACTGGGCAGGTCTACCTTTCGGTCATCCAGAAGGAGCGTCGGGGGGAGTACCTCTCCCAGACCGTGCAGGTGATTCCCCACATCACCGATGAAATCAAGGACCGCATTCGCCGCACCGCCGCCGAGCAGAACGCTGAGATCGTGGTGGTGGAGGTAGGGGGCACGGTAGGCGATATAGAGAGCCTACCCTTTTTGGAGGCCATCCGCCAGTTCCAGTTTGACGAGGAGGATCAGGACCTGATGTACATCCACCTCACTCTGGTCCCTTACCTCCCTAGCTCGGAGGAGTTCAAGACCAAGCCCACCCAGCACTCGGTCTCCACCCTGCGGGGGGTGGGCATCCAGCCCGACGTTTTGGTCTTACGCTCGGATAAGCGGGTGCCAGACGAGGTGCGCAAGAAGGTGGCCCTCTTCACCAACGTTCACGCCGAGGAGGTTTTCAGCAGCCCCACGGTGGACTACCTCTACGAGATGCCCCTGGTTTTGGAAGAGCAGGGCCTGGGCCGGGTGGTGGAGAAAAAGCTGGGCCTTACCCCCATCCCACCCAACCTGAGCTTCTGGCAGCAAGCGGTGCGCAAGCTCAAACGGCCCGCCCACGAGGTCACGGTGGGCTTCGTGGGCAAGTATGTGAAGATGCCGGACGCCTACTTAAGCATCTTGGAGGCCTTCCGCCACGCGGGAATTGCTCACGACACACGCGTCCACGTGAAGTGGGTGAATGCCGAGGAGATCACCGATTTAGACAAAGCCACCGAGTTTTTGGGTGATGTGGATGGGGTTTTGGTGGGGCCGGGCTTCGGTATTCGGGGGATTGAGGGTAAGATTCTAGCCGCCCGCTACGCCCGGGAGCGCCGCTTGCCCTACTTCGGCATCTGCCTGGGGCTGCAGGTCGCGGTCATTGAGTACGCCCGCAACGTGCTGGGCTTGGAAGGGGCCCACAGCACCGAGTTTGACCCCTACACCCCCCACCCGGTGATTGACCTGATGCCCGAGCAGCTCGAGGCCCAGGGGCTGGGGGGCACCATGCGGCTTGGCAACTGGCCCATGCGCATCTACCCCGGCACCCTGCTCTACCGGCTTTACGGCCGGGAGCTGGTGCAGGAGCGCCACCGCCACCGCTACGAGGTGAACCCAGCCTATGTGGAGCAGCTGGTCCAAGCAGGGTTGGTCGTTTCGGCGGTGACCCCCGGGCTTCAGGGGCGGGGAGAGGGGCTGGTGGAGGCCATTGAGCTGGCCGACCACCCCTTTTTCATCGGTCTTCAGGCCCATCCCGAGCTGGCCAGCCGCCCCATGCGGGCCTCGCCTCCTTTCAGCGGGTTTATCGCTGCGGCCCTAGAGCGCCGACGCCAAACCCTCTTCCACTCGGTGGAGTGAGGGGTTCGCTGAGGAACGGCGCGTTGGGCTTTAGGCGGCTTCCTTGGAGAGCTGTTCTAGACCCTTTATGTTCTCCAGCACCAGCTTGCCGTAGCCCGAGCGGATATAGCCCTCGCGGGTCAGCTCACCGATGACCTTGGTCACGGTCTCCCGTACCGAGCCCACCGCGGAGGCGATCTCGTCGTGGGTGGCCCGGACCCCCACCCGCCCGTTCTTTTCGGTGAAGGCCACAGGGGTACGGGCCAGCTCCAGAAGGGCCGCAGCGATGCGGTTCTTGAGCCGCTGGCCGGAGATGCGTTGGATGGTCTGGTAGGTCTGGCCAAGGGCCTTCACCAGACCCTGGACCAGGCTGCTCAGCTCCTGGGGTGAGAGCTGGTTGGGGGCCAGGGCGTCCACCTTGGTTTCGGTAACCGCCTCGGCGAAGTAGGGCCGTTCGGTTCCAGAGAGAACCTCCTCGCCGAAGAACTCCCCTGGACGCACGAAACGCAGGGTCAGGGCATTGCCCTCGTCGTCCACGCTTTGGAGCCGCACCAGCCCCTCCCGTACCCGGTAGAGCTGGTCCTTAGGACTGGGCGCCCCAGGGTAGAGGATGATTTCGCCAGGATCAAAGGTTAGGGTATCCAGGACGCTGGTCTGCATAACTCGCTCCTCGAGTCCGACTATAGCAGGCCTGGATTTTTTTGTAAACATTTATGTTGATTTATTTGTCCCTCACCACCAGCCACGCCGCCGCATCCACCAGGCCAGGCCCCCCCCAATCAGGGCCAATCCACCCCAGAAGTAGAGCCGTCCCCAGGGCCACTGGTACTCGCTGAAGGCCTCAAAGTTGGTCCCGTAGATGCCGGCCCAGAGGGTCATGGGCAGGAAGAGCACTGATATGACCGTGAGGGTTTGAACCACCCGGTTGAGCCGGTTGCCCTGGGTCGAGAGGTGGACTTCCAGAACGTTGGAAAGCTCGTCGCGGGCTGCATCCAGCCCTTCGTACACCCGACCCATGCGGTCGGTGAGGTCGCGAAAAAGGTAGGCCTCTGGGCCCAGCAGGGGCAGCCGCTCCAGGTGGAGCAGGGCCTCGCGGGCCTGTGAGGCCAGCCGCCGCACCCGCAGGACCTCGCGCCGGGCTGAGAAGATGCGGCGGGGTAGCTCAGGGGCGTCGGCTCCGTCTAAGGCCCGCTCCTCGAGCTCCTCTACCCGGTCGGTCAGGGCATCGGTGTAGGCGAAAAAGGTTTCAACTCCCTGGTCAAGCAAGCGCTGCCAGAGGCGGAGCCCGGTACCCCCGCGGAAGCTCTGCCAGATTTCCTCTAGGTAGTGTACGGGCTCGTTACGGTAGGTGAGGAGCACCTGGACCTCGGGGAAATAGAAGTAGGAGACCCGCTCGGTGCGGCTGTGGGGGTTGGCCGGGTTCTCGAGGGTACGGAAGACCAGGAAGAGGTGGCGGGGGTACTCCTCAAAACGGCTCCAGTGGCCAATTTCCTGCGCATCGGCCAGAGCCAGAGGGTTGAGGGGGTAGTGCTCCTGGATGAGGGCCAGCTCCTCCGGGGTGGGGGTTTCCGCATCCACCCAGACCTCGGTGGGCAGGAGGCCGGTGGTCATGCCGTCGGAGAACCGCTTGGCGCGAATCATCGCAGTTGGGTGCTGGCTTTTAGCCACTCCAGATAAGCCGGCAGGCCCTTTTCTATCCGCAGGGCGACCACCTCGGGCACCTGGTAGGGGTGGAGCTCCTGGATGCGCTGCTCCAGGGCTGGGTAGGCTGCCTCTTGGGTCTTGATGAGAAGGAGGTGCTCGGGGTTCTCCTCCACCTGGCCTTCCCAGCGGTAGACCGAGGTGAGGCCAGGCAGCAGGTTGACGCAGGCGGCGAGCCCCTCGTGTACGAGCGTGCGGGCGATGGAAAGACCGGTTTCAGGGCCGGGCACGGTACAAAGCACCACCAGACACATACCCTTAGGCTACACCAGGCCCAGCGAACGCATCGCCAGGCGGGCGGCGGCCAGGTCCCATAGGGCATGCCCCACGCTTTTGAAGAGCACCGGGCCTGGGGCCGGGGAAGGCCCGCTTAGGGCCTGGACCAAAGGGGTCACGCGGCCCCAGTCCACCCCGGCTTGCAGAAGGTCACCGGCCTCGGCTTTGGCCCCCTCAAGGGTGTCCACGTAGACCCGGGCCCGCTGCACCACCTCTGGGGCCACCTCGGCCATCTCGGGGCGGTAAGCCCCCACGGCGGCGATAAAGCTGTCTTCAGTGCATTCGTACAGCACCGGGGTGGGGCTGGTGGTGGCGCAGACGATGAGGCGCACCTCCTCCAAGACGGCTTCAACCCGCTCTATGGCTTGGGCGAGTGTTCCAAGCCGCCGGGCATAGGCGGCCAGGGCTTCCCTGCGCTCGGGGCTACGAGAGTGGATGTAGACTTTGTTGGTGCCTAGTCCGAGATGGAAGGCCTCGAGGTGGGCCTTGGCCTGGACGCCTGCTCCGATGATGAGCAAAGCCCCCCCGGGGTCGGGGGCTAGGGTCTGAGCGGCAAGCAGCGAGACCGCGGCGGTACGCCGGGCTGTGAGGGTCCCGCCGTCCAGGAGGGCTAGGCGCTCCCCGGTGGCCGTGCGCATGACCCAGACCTCGGCCCGCACGCTGGGGTTCTGTTGGGGGTGTACGGTGACCAACTTGGTCACAGCAAGGGCGGGGTCGGCAGCGGGCATAAGAAGCAGGGTGCTCCCCCCGGGGAGGGGTACCACCATGCGCTCGGGGGCGGTAGGTGGGGGTTCTTGGAGGATTTGAGCGATGGCCTGGGCCAGGGCGGGGTAGGGAAGAAGCCTCGCGGTCTCCTCGGGAGAGAGGATTTGCATGCCCCTAGCCTACCAAGCCGGGGCTAACGAGGCTCTAGGATGAGGACCTCATCCCCTACCTGGACCACGCCCCCTTGGAGCACCCGGGCGTACAGGCCCCGCTTGCCCAGGAGGAGCTTGGGCAGCCTCAGGTCAAAGCTCGAGAGGGAGCTGCACACCGTGCAGGCCGAGGTGAGTTCTAAGAGGGCTGGTCCAACCCGGAGCCGGGCCCCACTTTCCAGGGTGTGAGGGTCAAAGTCTACTCGGATGTTCTCCCCAAGGGCACCGGGGGGCAAAGGGATGCCAGCCTGCTCAGCGTACTCGTAGGCGCTTTGCCCAACGATCAGCACGGCTTGGTCGGGATTTTTTCCGAAGTGCCGGTCCCCCACGACCCCCATGCCCTCTACCAGCCTGGCCTGCTCCACCGCGCCTTTGGGTAGGGTAGAGCCGGCGTCGGCGTGGAGGGAAAGGACCCGCATCATCTCAGCCCGAGGCCCTGCCTTGCGGAGAGTACCTGCTGAGGGCTCAGGTTCTTGCCCCGTTGGGCCCTTACCTCGGCCTCGGTGAACGGGCCCTGCCCGCTGGGAAAGCCGTTGCCCCACTGGGTGCTGATGTGGTTGAGCACCGCAGCAATTTCGGCGTCGCTGAGCTGCGGGTAGGCCGGCATTGCCCCGTTGTAGCTGCTCCCCCGGACGTTAATTGGGCCTTGTAGCCCGTAGAGCATGACCTGGATGAGCCATTCCCGCCCACCCCGGGTGGCCAGGATGCTCGGCACATGCCCCGCCAGGGGTGGGAAGACCCCAGGCACCCCGCTGCCGTTGGCCTGGTGGCAGCCTATGCAGTTGTTGTAGACCTGGGCCCCGCTGACGTTGGCCTGGGGCTGGGGGGCAGGCGTGGGGGCCTGGGCCCCAGGGGCGAAGTGGGTAGCCAAGTAGTTGAGGATGGTGGCCCGCTCCTCTGAGGTGAGCCGCAGACCGTAGCTCTGCATCTCGGTGATGATGGCGTCCCAGCGCTCGCGGGGCTGGCGCTCCCGGGTCACAAAGCCGAGTTCGTGGCAGGTCTGGCACTTTTGCAGCACCAGCTCGCGTCCTGGCCCCTCCGGGAGACTGCCCTGCCCCAGGCCAAACCACAGGGCGGTTCCCGCCGCCAAAACTACCCCTATAAGGTATCTACGGTTCATCCTTGTTCCTCCAGGGCGGAAATTACCACAAAAAAGCCCCTTGGTTTAGGGAAGAGAGCACGCCTAGAAAGAGTCTAAACAAATCCTAAAATTCCCGACCGGCGGGTAGGGTATGGGCTGCCGGTCGGGGGATAGGCTTGAGTTCAGGTTACGGTAAACTTGACCCGCATGACCCCATTCCACTCGTAGCCCCGCTCGTTCCACCAAATGTTGCCGTTGAGAGGCTGGGTGCGGCCCAGCGCATCGGTGGCCCGAACCATGGCCTCGTACTCCCCGGGGGAGAGCAGGCGGGGTGCGACCCAGCGGTACCAGCCAAATTTGCCGTGGTCGCCCTCAATAACGGCCTTACGCCAGGTGGTGCCGCTGTCCACCGAGACTTCAATGGATTCAATAGGGGCCAGGCCATCGTTCCAGGCTACCCCCCGAATTTCCACCAGGCGGCCTCTCACGCTCGAGCCAGGTAGGGGCGAGAGGATGAAGGAGTTGATGTTGGCCCCCCAGTTGGAGCGGGAGTTGTCCAGGGTGTAGTTGTAGCGGCTGCCGGGCTGGGTGGGCAGGATAGGGGTGTTCCATCCGGGAAGTACGGGCACCCGGTAACGGGGCACTTGCTCGTTTCCCGAACTCTCTTTCTCGGTGAACTCCACCTTGGTAATCCACTTCACGTTGGCCGTGCCGAAGGTGCCGGCCGCGACCAGCCGCACCGGACCTCCGTGGACCGCAGGCAGGGGTTCGCCGTTCATCCCCAGGGCAAGCATGGCGCTGTTGTGCTCCATTACGCTGATGGGGTAGCTCTTCTCGTAGGGCTGAGCCCCGCCTTGGGTGGAGGCGTTCATGGTGATGAAGCGGGCCTTGGGGTCAAGCTTGACCCCCTTGGCCTCGAGCAGGGTCTTGAGCAAGACCCCCCGCCAGGTTACCTGGCCCACCCCGCCATAGGTCCAGGGGTTGCCGGAGGGCCTGGGGTTGAAGAAACTGCGGCCGTTGCCCGAACACTGCAGAACGGTGGTTACCTCGGTCTGGGGTAGCTTGGAAAGCTCGTCTACGGTGATTTTGAAGGGCTTATCTACCAAGCCGGTAATCTCCACCTCCCAGCCGGGTTGTACGTTGGGCTCGGTGGTGTTGAGACCGGGTAGGTCTATGTTGTTGCGGACAAAGAGGTTGGCCTTGCTGGTGATGCGCTCAGAGCCGAGGAGTTCTAGGGTGGACTCCATGACCACCGGGCGGGAGGAGAGCACCACCAGCTTGGGGTTCTTGCCCTGGACCACCTGATCGGCGGTGGGTTGCTGTTGGGCTAGCCCCCGGCCCATCAGGCCCAAAGCGGCTCCAGCTACCGCAGTGCGCTTCAGGAAAAGACGGCGGTCCATAGCTTCGCTAAGGGGGTGTTCGTGATTCCTGGGCATGCGTACCTCCTTATTTTTGGTGAGACCATGTTACACCAGGGGGGTGGGATACTCAACTAGGGTATCCGCGGGGGTAGGCCGGGGTTTGCCTAAGGGATGCCGGTGCGATTAAAGCCGGGCCCGCTCAATGGCCCGGGGCCCTCGCCGCCCGAATCGGCGGGCCAGCTCCAGCTCGGAGAGCACCAGGGCAGTAGGCCGGCCGTGGGGGCAGACCCAGGGCAGCTCGCAGGCCCCTAGGGCGTCCAGCAGGGCTTGGGCCGGGGCCTCAGCCAGTGGGTGGCCGGCTTTGAGGGCGGGGAGGCAGGCCAGCCGGGCCAGCACGCTGCGCCAAGCCTCGCGGAAGCTGGGGGTTTTCAGGCTTCCCCGGACCACCTCGGGCAGCAAGGAGGGGTATCCGGCCAAAAAGGCGGGAATTGTGCGGACGCGGTACCGACCCGGCCCGAAGGGCTCGAGGCTGAGCCCGGCCTCCTCGAGCTCCGAGGAGCGCTCGGCTAGGCTCACCTCCTCGTCCAGGCTGAGCCCCACCACCTCGGGGTAGGGTAGCTCAACGGGGGGCTCACTCTGGTAGCGCCGGGACAGCTCTTCAAACAGGATGCGCTCGTGGGCGGCGTGTTGGTCCACCACGTACAGCTCATCGCCGGCCTCGGCCAGCAGGTAAAGTTCGCGGAAACGGCCTAGGTAGGTGAGTTTGGGAAACCGGGAGGGCTGGGCTGGGGTGAGGCCCTGGGGAGGGGCGGGCTCGGGTAGACTGCGGGCCAGTGGGTGGGCGGTGAGCAGGCTTTGCACCGCACGCTCCAAAAAGGCCCGTACCGGCTCGGCCTCCAAAAGCCGTACCCGCGACTTGTCCGGGGAGGTGTTGACCAGAAGGTACTGGGGAGGGAGCTCCAGGTTAAGCACCCCGAGGGGGAACTGACCTTGGGGGAGGAGTTCCTTGTAGGCCGCCAGGAGGGTTTGCAGGAGGGGCTCAGGCCACTCCACTGGGCGGCCGTTTAGGGCCAGCAGCAGCCGGTCGCGGCGGGGCCGGGAGAGCTCTGGACGGGAAAGGAGACCCCGTAGACGAAAGGGTCCCTCTTCGGCCTGCAGGGGCAGCAGCCGGTTGGCGACCACCGGGCCCCACAGGAGCTTGGCCGCCTCGCCAATCCCCCCTCCGGCGTGCTGAATCCGCTCCTCTCCATCCACCACCAGCCGCCAGGCCAGGTGGGGGTGGTGGAGCAAGTACCGCCCGACGAGCTGGGCCACCTTGCGGGCTTCGGCGGCCGGGCTCTCCAGAGCGTTGCGCCGCGCTGGGAGATGTCCGAACAGCTCCCTGACCTCGGCCCGGGTTCCGGGGGGTGCGGGGTGTTCTCTGAGGCAGGCCTCCTCGCGGAAGGCCTCCAGGGTGGCTCCCCCAAGCTGCCCCGGGGGTCTGGAAGTAAGCCGGAGCCGGGCCACCTGCCGGATGGCCCAAAGCCCCTCTCCCCGAAAACCCAGGGTGCGAATTTGGCTTAGGTCGGAGAGCTTGCTGGTGGTGTGGTGCTCAGCGGCCAAAGGCAGCTCCTCTTTAGGGATGCCAGTTCCGTTGTCGCTCACCACCACCCGCTCAATCCCACCGCCCCAAAGCTCGATTTGAATCCGGGTAGCCCCAGCGTCAAGGGCGTTCTCCAAAAGCTCCCGCACCACATCGGCGGGGCTTTCCACCACCTCGCCTGCGGCAATCTCGCGGATGAGCTCGGGGGGTAGCCGGCGGATCATCCCCTACCTCAGGGTTTGGCCGTTTCTAATCGGCCTAGGAGCCTGGCCTGGAGCCGTTGCAAGAATACTAGGGCTTCCAGGGGGGTGGTCTGGGATAGGTCAAGCTGCAGGAGCTCGTCCAGCAAGTCCTTGGATGGGCTGTTGTGCTGGGCCAGCAGCCCATCCAGTACGCTTTTGGCTCGTTCCAGCAGCGCCGAGGGCAGGCCGGCCAGCCGGGCCACCTCGAGGCCATAGCTCTTGGAGGCCGGGCCAGGCAGCACCTGGTGGTAAAAGACCAGGCCGTCGGCTTCCTCCCGGGCCGCCACATGGGCGTTGCGGGCGGCGGAAAGCCGGCTGGGCAGGGCGGTGAGTTCAAAGTAGTGGGTGGCGAAGAGAGTGTAAGCCCCCACGGTGTCGTGCAGGTACTCGCAGGCTGCCCAGGCCAGGGCCAGCCCGTCGTAGGTGCTGGTACCGCGCCCTATCTCGTCCAGAAGGACCAGGCTTTTGCGGGTGGCTTGCTGCAGGATGGCGGCGAGCTCCTCCATCTCCACCATGAAGGTGCTGCGGCCCCCGGTGATGTCGTCCGAAGCGCCGATGCGGGTAAAGATGCGGTCAAAAAGGGGCAGCGTGACGGATTCGGCGGGCACAAAGGAGCCGATTTGGGCCATCAGGGCGATGAGGGCGGTCTGACGGAGGTAGGTGGACTTGCCGGCCATGTTGGGGCCGGTGAGAATCAGGAGCCGGCGGCCAGGGCCCAGTTCCAGGTCATTGGGGATGAAGGTATTGTGGCGCTCCACCACGGGATGCCTTCCAGCGCGGATGAGGAGTTCGCCCTGGCTGGAAAAGCGGGGGCGGGTATAGCCGTAGGCCACCGCAGCCTCGGCTAAGGCAGCGTACACGTCCAGCTCAGCCAGCACCTCGGCGGCCTGGCGCACCTCCTGGGCGACTTGGGCCACCTCCGCCCGCAGCTCCAGGAAGACCGCGTGCTCGCGCTTTACCGCCTCGGTCTCTGCTTGCAGGATTTGCCTTTCCTGCTCCTTGAGCTCAGGGGTAGAGAAGCGCATGCGGTCCTTTAGGGTCTGAAGGGCCCGCCACTCACCGGGCACCAGAGGGTAGTGGGGACGGGTTACCTCCAGGTAGTACCCGAAGACCGCGTTGTACCCCACTTTGAGGTTTCCTATGCCGGTCCGCTCACGCTCGGTGGCCTCGAGCTGGGCGATGTAGGCCCGGCCCTCCTCAGCCCGGTGCCTCAGCTCGTCTAGGACGGGGTCGTAGCCTTCCTGGATGAGCCCACCCTCGGTGAGCTTGAGGGGTGGGTCGCTCACCAGGGCCGAAGCGATCTTCTCCCGAACCGCTTCCAGGTCTGGCAGCCGTTCGGCTAGGTGCTGCAGAGGGGGAAACCCCACCAGGAGCTGGCGGAGCTCAGGCAGCAGCCCCAGGCTTCGCTCCAGGGCCGAGAGGTCACGGGCGCTGGCCCGGCCGGCCATCAGGCGGGCGGCTAGGCGCTCCAGGTCGTGCATCCGGTGAAGCGCCCGGCGCACCGCCCCGCGCAGCACCCCATCCCGCACCAGGGCCTCCACTGCATCCAGCCGGGACTGCAGCGGGGCTTCGTCCAGCAGAGGGTGGCGGAGCCAGGAGAGAAGCCGCCTTCTTCCCGGGGCAGTGCGGGTCAGGTTGAGTACCCCCAGCAAGGTGCGCTCGGGGTCGCGCTCCCCCACGGCGCTGGGCTCAAAGACCTCCAGGGCCCGCAAGGTGGTCTCGGAAAGCTGCATGTAGGCGTTGGGGTCGTAGCGCACAAAGCCCCGCACCTGGGGCAGCCGCTTCTCTACCCGCAGGGCATAGGCCAGGGCGGCGCCGGCGGCCCGACGCAGGGCGGGGGGCTCTAGACCCGGAGGTAGGCTTCCAAACTGAGCCTCTAGGGCCTTTTGCCCAATTTCGTCGTCAAACCCCTCCGAGAGCATCACCAAAAAGCGCCGCTGGAACTCCTCCCGGAAGGAGGTCTGTTGGTAGAGCTCGGGGGCCAGCAGAACCTCGGCTGGGCGGTAGCGGAAAAGCTCGTCGTAGAGCGCGCTTTTGCTGTAGAGCAAGGCCCCCCTGAACTCGCCGGTGGAGACGTCCAGCAGGGCCAGGCCATACCCATCCCCGGTGGCCAGGGCGGCCAGGTAGTTGGCCTCTGGCTTGAGCAGGTTTTCCCGTAGCAGGGTGCCGGGTGTGAGGAGCTGGGTCACCTCACGCCTTACCAGCTTATCGGCTTCCTCCGCCAGCTCCATCTGGTCGGCGATGGCGACCCGGAAGCCCTGTTGCAAAAGACGCTCTAGGTAGACGTCCACCGAGCGCACGGGGATTCCCGCCATGGGGGTGGTGAAATCCTTGGCGGTCTTGTGGGTTAGGGTGAGGTTCAAAGCCCGCGCCAGCCGCTCGGCGTCCTCCCCAAAAGCCTCGTAGAAGTCGCCCACCTGGAAGAGCAACAAATACTCTGGGTAGGCGTCTCGGAGGGCCACGTACTGCTCGAGCAAAGGGGGTAGGGGACCTGGCCCCTGTCCCTTGAGGGTCATGCTCCCCATGCTAGCGAATTTGGGGTGGAGTTGTTTAGCCACCAAACCCTTGGGAAGAAGCGCTTTGCCAAGTATTCTCCGGGAAGCTTCACCTCCCGGGTTGTCCTTCGGAATGGCAAACCCAAAGCCCACTGACCTCTCATCACTTTGTTCCGTAGGGACTTGACAGGCGGAAATAAGGAGGGGGGTTGGTAAGGTATGCGAACCAAAACCCCCCTCCTGCAGGCTACCACAACCTGGGTCCACACGGTCTTCCGGTCCCTCAGGAAACCCGCGCGCACCAACCTGGCCCTCTTCCTCTCCGCCCTCCTCTCCGGCCCCCTAGACCCCACCC
>NZ_QWKZ01000035.1 GCF_003574085.1 Meiothermus luteus
GTGTAGGAGGGCAGGGGGGTGTAGGGGTGGGTCAGGCTCTGGCGCAGGCGGAAGCTGTTGGGGGCTTCCTGGACCACTAGGTTGAACTCGCTGCGGATGGCCTGTCCGTTGTTCAGGTCGCGGCTGTGGCTGAAGGAGAGGGTGTTGCCGGGGGGGTTGTAGCTGGCGGAGAGCTCGAGGGGGTCGTACCGGGCAATGAGGGGTATCTGTTCCTTGGGGCGGCTCTCCTTTTCCTGAAGATCCCAGTAGCGGTAGGTGGTGCGCAAGGAGAGGTTGAAGGGGAGGGGGTTGTACCCTAGGTTTAGGCTCAGCAGACGGTCAAGGCCCAGCTCGAGCTGCCGCTCGTAGCTCAGGTTCAGGCTAAAAGGGGTGGGAGAGAGGGCCAGGTTGGAGCGCAGCAGGTCCCAGCGGCCCAGCTCCAGGTCGCGGCCCACCCGGGTGGTGAGGCTGAACCAGGGGAAGGGCCGGGAGGTCAGGGTAAGCTCGGCCGGGGGGTCAAAGCGGCGGTTCTCCAGGTCGCGGGTTGCCCGGGCGGTGAGGGAGAGGAGGGGGTCGGGGTTGAAGCCCAGGCTGCCCTCCAGCCGGCTGCTGCGCTGAGGCCGCTCGTAATCAAACTGGAAAGGGGTCTCGCCTTCCACCAGGCTGCGGTTCAGGCCAAAGTTCAGGCTAAACGGTCCTATGGCCTGGCCCAGGCTGGCCCGGGTGTTCCAGGTGATGAGCCGCTCAAACTCGGTGGGGTTGCCGCTTTCGTCAATGTTCTGGGTGCTGTAGTAGCGCCCGATGAAAGTGTTCTCCAGGCTAAGGCTAAGGCCTGGCCAGGGAGGGGTGGCCAGCCGGTAGCTCTCGCGGTGCTCGAGCCAAAGCCGCCCCGCGCCGATGTAGGGCCCCAGCCGGCGGGCCGAGCGGTTGAGCGGGTTGGAGGGGGCCTGGTAGTAGCCCAGCAGGGCCCGCCCGTTCAGCCGAAAGGCCCCCTCTATGCCTCGGGGAAAGCTCACCTCCACCTCCGGCAGCCGCTGGGGGGAGGTGCGCTCGTTGGGTAGGGCCAGGGGGTTGTGGTCTATGTAGCCGTCCAGGGTGGCCCGGAAAAGGGGCTCGCCCCGGCGGGTGGCCCACTCCAGTAGGTAGGTGGTGTAGTCGGGTTGGCCTCCTGTTCCCAGAAAAGCGGGCTCGGCCTGGGGGCTGTCGTCCCGCAGGACCAGCCCCTCTAGGCGTTCCTCGGGGGTTTCCAGCTTGTAGCTAAAGCGGTACTTGAAGATGCCGTCCTTGCGGGGGTCGCTTTCTGGAAGCACCACCCCGGCGGGCGGGGGCAGGTAGAGGAACTGGTAGCGCTCCAGCGCGGTTCCTACGCCAAAGTGGTCAAAGCCAAAGCCCCATCCGCGCCGCTCAAAGTAGCGCAGCAGGGTGAAGCCCACCCCGAAGTCCGAAACGTAGGGCAGGTCGGCCCGCACGAAGATCCCCTCGGTGTCGTTCTGTCCGAGCTCAAGCCGCGGTCTGCGCTCGTTTAGGAAGAAAAGCAGCACCGGCAGGTAGAGCGTGCGCTCTCCCCGTAGGAGCACCCACACCCCTCGAGCGATGATCCGGTCGCCGGGGTAGAGCAGCACTTCCTGGGCTTGGAAGCCGTAGTCGGCCACCTCCTGCTCGCAGCGCTGGCAAGGGGTGAGGTAGCCCTGCTGGAGCAAAATTTGCCCCGCGGCCCGCTGGCAGACCGGACCGGTGAGGTAGAAGTCTCCCGACTCTATTTTGACCTCAATGGCCTCAAAGCTCTCGTCGCTGGTGAATAGCTCCAGCTCGGCGGCCTCAATGAGCTGGCCCTGCTTGTCGCGGTAGCGCACCCCCTCCAGCAGAAGGAGGCGCTTTCGGGTGCGGTTGTAGACCACCCGCGGTGCTTCAATCTGCTCGCCGTTCCGCTCCATTCGCACCGGGGTGCCCAGCAGCACCACCAGCTCCTCGCCCTCCTCGTTGCGCAGCTCCATCCGCTGGGCCTCGAGGATTCTAAGCCGTTTTCCCTCCTGGGCCAGCCCAGGGGCCCAGGCCACCACCAGGAGTAGGAGGAGGCATTTCCACACCCCCATCCCCCACCTTTTGCACCCCCTCTGGCTCATCGCTTCCCTACGCGAAGCAGGGCCAACCCGGCCAAAGCGTACAAGAGGTTAGGCCCCCAGGCGGCGAGCACCGGGGGGATTACGCCCTGCTCCCCCATGATGCGGCCTACGCTCCAGGTGGCGTAGTAGATGAAGGTGAGCACCACCACCCCCAGCATTCCCAGGCTGCGGCTGCCCCCCAGCAGGAAGAAGGCCAGCCCCACGGCGAACAGGGCGAACGAGTAAACCGCCGCGGGCTCGGCCCATTTGCGTTGTAGGGCGGTCATCTCGGCGTGGTAGGGGAGGCCCTGGGCTTTGTACTGGGCGATGCGCTGGCGCAGCTCGGCCACGCTCAGGCTGAAAAGCCCTCCGGGGGGCTCGAGGGAAAGCTCCACCAGCGGCACCACCGCCCGCTCAAACCGCGCCACCGTGCGAGGCCGCGCGCCGCCATAGGTCACCCGGAGGCCCTCGCTGAGCACCAGAGCCCCTTCCTCAAACCGGCCCTGGGCGGCCACCAGCACCTCTTCTGCGGTGATGACCCGTACCTCCCCGATGCCGCCCTCGTGCACCTGCCCCACGTAGACGATACGCCCATAGGCGTCCACCAGCCGCGTTCCTGGTTGAAGCAGCGCCCTAGGCTTTTGCAGCACCGCCTGCCGAAGAACGTTCTGCCCTTGCTGAAGGCTGCGCGGGACCAGGCTGTCAGCAGCCAGCAGGCACAGGGTGAAAAGAAGGGTGCCAAGGAGCAGAAGAGGAAAAAGTACCCGTGCTTTGGCGATACCCCCAGCCAGCATGGCCTTGAGCTCTGAGTCCTCGCCCATGCGGGAGAGGACCAGCAAAAGGGCGAAAAGAAAGGCCAAAGGCGTCCCCCGCACCAGGGCCTCGGGCACCCGGAAGGCCAGGTACTGGCTCACCACCAAAGGGTCGGCCCCACGCGCCAGCAGGGGGGCCAGAACCTCGTAGAGCGCCCCGCCCAGCAGGGCCAGAACCACCACCGCCAAGGCCCCCAGGAGCGAAGCGCCCACCTCCCGCACCAAGTAGCGGTCCAGGGTGCTCATCGGACCAGCCTCCAGGTGCCTAGAAGGGCCAACCCCCCGTAGACCAGGTTGGGTAGCCAGGCCCCATAGGCGCTCCACAGGTCAAAGCGGGCGAGCTGGGCCGAGAAGGTGAAAAGGGTCCAGTAGCCGAAAATGAGCCCCACCACGGCGATAAAAGCCCAGGCGGCCTCCCGCAGGGAAAGGCCAATGACCACCGCCAGCCAGGCTAAGATCACCGTGCCCACCGCGTTGGCGTAGCGGCGGGCCAGGGGAAAGACCGCGGCGGGGTCGGCCTGGGCGGCGGCGGAGAGCTCAGGCAGCCGCATGGCCTCGTAGGAAACCCCCTTGGGTTGTATGCCCACTGGGAAGGGCAGGGGGTGCTCGGAGGCCGGGTGTATCCGGCCGCTGGGGTCTATCCGATAGGCGTTTTCCAGCCGCCAGGCCCCGTTGACCCATAGCCCACGCTCCGCGCTCCAGATGGAGCCGTCGGGCTCCACCACCCGCAGCCCCTCCAGCCTCGAGCCCCCTTGCCCTTGGGGGGCTGGGTAGATGCGCTGGGCGTAGTAGACCCCAAGCCCTTGAGGGGCGTAGGTGCGGTCGGTGAGGACCCCAGAGGGCTCAGAGCCGTAGTAAATCCTGTACTGAAGCGCCTCAAAGCGCTCCTGGGCGATGGGCTTAATCCAGCCCTCGTTCACAAAAACCACCCCACCCACCAAGGCGGACAGCAGCAGCACCGGGCCGATGAAGCGGATGGGGGGTACCCCGGCGGCGTAGGCTGCCTTGAGCTCGGACTGGCGAATCCATCGGGCTAAGGCCACCAGCAGGGCGAACACCAGCCCCAGGGGCAGCGCGATACCCAGGGTGTGGGGAACCCGGTAGGTCACCAGCGTGGCAATCTCACCAACCGGGGTGCGGGCCCTGAGAAAGGCCCCTGAAAGGGAGGAAAGCAGGTCAAAGGTGATAAGACCTACAAAAAGGAGCACGCCCAGCAGGTACAGGGAAAGCGTCTCGCGCAGAAGGTAGCGGGGCAGCATTCCAAGTGCGAAGTATAAGCTCCTCTTGGGTGAGAAGCGCCGCATTCAACCTAAAAGCGCCCCCGGCTTCCTGACGGCACCCGCTCCGTGGCGCTTAGGGCTGCTGCCTTCCGGCCCTGACCCGGTTCACGCTGGCGCGCTGCGTCAGACCGAGGACGCATGCTCAAGCATAGCACAAGCCTAGAACCCCGCAAGGGGCTTCGTATAATCACACCCATGGGAGCCCCTGCGGCGAACAGTTCAGGTGCGGCCCTTGAGGCCATCCAATTGAGCAAGCGCTATGGCCGCAAGCCGGTGCTGGAGGGGATTACCTTTGCTGTGCAGCCCGGTGAGGTCTACGCTTTGGCTGGGCCCAACGGTTCGGGGAAGACCACCCTCATTCGCCTCCTTACAGGCTTGGCCTTCCCCACCTCAGGGGTGGTGCGGATGCTTGGGCAGGACCTCTACAACGGGGGGTACGCGATCCGGCGGGTTCTGGGGGCGGTGGTGGAGGCCCCCGCAGCTTTTTACCCCCACCTTACGGGCCGGCAGAACCTGGAGATGGTGGCCTTCCTGACCGGGATGTCCAGGCCCGAGGCCCGCATCCGGGAGGTGCTGGCCAGGCTAGAACTGTTGGCGGTGGCCGACCAGCCGGTGCGCACCTACTCCCTGGGGCAGCGCCAGCGCTTGGGGTTGGCCTCGGCCATCCTGCACGAACCCCAGGTGCTCATTTTGGACGAGCCCACCAGCGGTCTTGACCCGCAGGGCATCGGGAGGGTCCACGAGATTCTGGCTGAGCTGGCCTGGAAGGGCGTGGCTGTGCTCCTTTCCACCCACCACCTGCGAGAGGTTTCGGCCTACGCCGATAGGGTGGGTATCCTGGGGGGTGGGCGGCTTTTGGAGGAGGTGAGGCTGGGCGCTCGGGGAGAGACCTACCGCCTCCGGGTGGACGACCCGGCTAGGGCCGCGGCCTTTCTAAAGACCGTTCCGGGGGTGCAGAACGTGAGCCTGAGGGATGTAAGCGTTGTTTTTGAGGGCTCTCCCAACCTGGCGCTGGCCGCGCTGGTCCGGGAGAACTTCCAGGTGCGGTTTTTGGAGCCCGACTACTTTGACCTCTACGAGTACTACCGGGAGAGGGTGAAGCATGCGTCGGGCTAAGCCCGGGGTGCGGGGAAGAGGGAGGGGGCGTGCTTAGGGTCCTGGTCTGGGAGTTCGGCAAGCTGGTACGGTTGCGCTCGGTGCAGATTGGGCTCCTGGCGGCTTTCTTGCTGCCCTTTTTGTGGGCGTTTGCCCCGGGGTTGCGGGCCCAGTACCGGATTGAGCTGGTCTCGGGCTGGCAGGTGCCCGCCTTTGCCCTGCTTACCGGTATGGATTTCCTCTTTCCCTTTCTCACCGCCATGGCTGCAGCAGAGGTGCTGGGCTCGGAGGTTTCCATGGGTACCCTAAAGTCGGTGCTGCTGCGCCCCAGCCCCAGAAGCCGCCTGCTGGGGGCCAAGCTGGTGGTGGTGCTGGCCTATCCCTTCATCCTCTTGGGGGTGAGCTTGCTGGGCTCGCTTTTGGCGGGCCTTCCTTTTGGCCTGGGCAGCTTTTGGGGAGGGACCGGCCTAGGCCCGGGCAGCTTCGCGGGCACAGGGGAGCCCCTCACCCCGGGGATGGCCTTCGCAGAGGTTTTTCGGGCCCATGCCCTGGCTGGGGTGGTGCTTTGGCCGTTGTCGGCCCTGGCGCTTTTATACGCGGTGGTCTTCCTGAGTACCACCTCGGCGGCCCTGGCGGCGGTTTCCACCCTGCTGCTCATGCGGCTGCTGGTGGCCTTTCCGGCCCTGCAGCCCTTTTTGCTCACCAGTTACCTTGACCTCTACGTGCGGCCGGAGGCGGTCTCCTTAGGCCTGCCGTTGCTTTTCATTTACACTCTGGGCTTTTCCGCTCTGGCCCTCCTGATTTTTGAGCGGAAGGACGTCTGAAGGGCGGATGGTTTAGGCTTAGAGTATGGGCAAGCTGACCCACTTTGAGGACGGCAGGCCGCGCATGGTGGACGTGAGCGATAAGGCCGCCACCCTACGGGTGGCCACGGCTGAGGCTACGGTCTTGCTCACCCCAGAAGCGGTGGAGGCTTTGCAGGAAGGAGGGGTGGGGAAGGGCGACCCCCTGGGCGTGGCCCAGCTCGCGGGCATCATGGCGGCGAAAAAGACCGGCGAGCTCATCCCTCTGTGCCACCCCTTGCCCATCACTGGCGTAGAAGTGCGGCTTTGGTTTGAGCCCCAGGAGGCCCGGGTGCGCGTGGTGGCCACCGTCAAAACCAAGGCCGAGACCGGGGTGGAGATGGAGGCCCTCACAGCCTGCGCGGTGGCGGCCCTTACCGTCTACGACATGCTCAAAGCGGTGAGCAAGGGCCTGGAGATTACTGGTTTGCGCTTGCTGCACAAGTCGGGGGGCAGGTCGGGAGAGTGGAGGCGGGAGTAGAGACCAAGCCGCGGGTTGGGTTTTCAGACCTGCTCATGCAGGGTCTGGCCGAGCGGTACGGCCCTGCGCCCTTCTCTCCCCACCCCTTCCCAAGGCGGAGCCCGTTTGCGGTGCTCCTGGGCTCGGTTGTGGGTCAGCAGCTTTCAAGCAAGGCGGCCGGCGCCATCTGGCGGCGCTTGGAGGGGCGGTTTCCCTTAGAGCCGGGGGTGCTCGCCCAGGCCTCCTTTGAGGACTTGCGGGCGGTTGGGCTCTCGGCGGCCAAGGTGCGCTGCGTGTGGGCGCTCTCCCGCTTCGCCCTGGAAGGGGGGTTGCAGGGCGTGGAGGGTTTGCCCGACCCAGAGGTGGTTCGCCGCCTAACCCAGCTCAAGGGTGTGGGGGTCTGGACCGCTCAGATGTTCTTGATGTTTGGCCTGGGCCGCCCCGACGTCTGGCCCCTGCTGGACCTGGGCCTTCGCAGGGGGGCCCAAAGGGTTTATGGGGTGGCCGACCAGCGAGGTCTGGAGCTGTTGGGAGAGCGCTTTCGCCCCTACCGCTCGCATGCCGCGTGGTACCTGTGGCGGGCCGTGGAGGACCCCTCGGTGACATATGCCCCTTTTGGCTAGGTATAGGCTAGGCTCGAGGTGGTTCCTATGCTGGTCAAGGAGTTCATGACCCCCAACCCCCAGGTGGTCGGGCCAGAGGTGCCGGTGCCCGAGGCGGCCAGGATGATGAAGCAAGGCGGCTTCCGCCGGCTGCCGGTGGTAAAGGACGGGCGGCTGGTGGGCATCGTTACCGACCGTGACCTCAAAGAGGCCATGCCCTCTGATGCCAGCTCGCTTTCCATCTGGGAGCTCAATTACCTAATCGCCAAGCTCCCCGTGGGCGAGGTCATGAGCAAGAACCCAATCACCGTCGGGGAAAACATGCCGCTCCAAGCTGCCGCCAAGCTGATGCTCGAGCACAAAATCGGGGGTCTTCCGGTGGTCCGGGAGGGGCGGCTGGTGGGCATTGTCACGGTCTCGGATGTGCTCAGGGCCTACCTCGAGCGGGAGGCCGAGCTTTTGGTGGGGGCGGAGGGCAGCTAGGGCCCTTTTTTGAGCCCGATGAGCTGTTCAGCGGGCCAGGTATTGACGATGCTCTTGGGGCGAAGACCGGCTTTTTGGGCGAAGAGCAGACCGTACTGAAGGTCCGAGATTCCCTCTGGGCTGTGGGCGTCCGGCCCTAGGGAAAAGTAAAGGCGCTCCCGCCAGGCCAGCATGGTCCGCCAGTCCAGCTCGAGGCGGTGGGGGTTGCAGTTGAACTCCACCGCTTTCCGGTTCTTCTCGGCCCGCTCCAAGACCCGCTCCCAGTCGGCCTGGGCCCCCTTGCGCCGCAGGAGCAGCCGACCGCTGGGATGGCCCAGGATGCTCAGGTAGGGGTTGTCTAAAGCCTTTAGAAGCCGTTCAGTCTGCGCTTTTGGATCTAGAGAAAGCCCGCTGTGCAGGCTGCCCACCACCACCTCAAAGTGGGCCAGCAGCTCCTCGGGGTAGTCCAGCGAGCCGTCCGGTAGGATGTCCGACTCAATGCCTTTGAGGATGCGGAAGGGGGAGAGCTCAGCGTTGAGGCGGTCTATCTCGGCCCACTGCTGCCGTACCGCTGCCTCCTGCAGCCCCCCTGCGTAGGCCGCGCTTTTAGAGTGGTCGCAGACCACCATGTAGGCGTAGCCCTGGGCCACGGCCGCCTCGGCCATCTGCCGCAGGCTGGCGGTTCCATCGGAGTAGGCGGTGTGAAGGTGAATCAAGCCCTTTAGGGCCTGGGGCCCTAGAAGGTCTTCCGGTGGGGATAGGCCGATGTGCTCCTTCTCCCGCCAGTAGGCCGGGATGTAGGCCAAACCCAGGGCCAGAAAGACCTCCTCCTCTGTGGCGCAGCCCTGGGGGATGGGGCCTAGGGCGGAGAGCCACTCCCTGGAGCCGGTGGCCTCCACCCAGACCGAGCCAAAAGAGGCCGGCTCAGCGCAGAAGACCCGCAGGGATAGGCCCTCCACCTGGCCCAGAAGAAGATTGCCTTGGGCTTCTCGCATGTAATGCCCAAGGGCCTTCTGCACCGCTCCCGGTGGGCCCTCCACAACCAGGTCCAGGTTGCCCACTGTCTCTAGCCCCCGCCGCACGCTTCCAGCCAGCTCAGCCCGAAAGCCGGCGTTTTGCAGGTCGGCTAGGATCAGCCGCCCCACCTCCAACCCCACCGGAAGGAGCACCCGGCGAAGGCTTTGCAGGGCGTAGCGGGCTGCCTCTAGGAGGCTGGCCTCGCTCTTGGCCCCAAAGCCTGGAAGGGCTCGTAGCCGTCCCTCCTCGGCGAAGCGCACCAGCTCCTCCAGGCTCTCCACCCCGTTTTCCCACAGGGCCCGGATGCGCTTTGGGCCAAGCCCCTGCACCCGGAAAAGCGCCAGCACCCCTGGGGGTATCCGGCCTTCCAGCTCGGCCAGGTAGGGGAACTCTTGGGTTTTCACGATTTCTTTGAGCACCGGGGCCAGGCCCGGCCCAATCCCTCTCACGCCTCGGAAGCCCTGGGCGGCCAGCTCGCTGAGGTCGGCCTCGAGCCGCTCCAGGCTGCGGGCGGCTACCCGGTAGGCCCGGGCACGGTACTCTCCCTCCCCCAGCACCTCCATCAGGTCGGCGGCGTACTCGAGCAGCCCGGCCAGCTCCTTGCGGGTCATGGGACCTCCAATGGGTAGGTTACAGGCCGCCCCCCTTTGAAGACCACGGCCTCGCGGTAGCCCACTGCCCTAAGCAGGGCCACCGCCTCGGCAAAGCGGTGGGCCACCTCCTCTGGGCGGTGGGCGTCGGAACCCAGCACCACCGGGATGCCCATGGCCCGGGCCTGGGCCAAAAGCTCGGGGCTAGGGTAGATTTCGCCCGCCCTCTTGCGCCAACCGGCGGTGTTCACATCCAGGGCCAGCCCCTCTCCAGCAATGGCCTCTAGGGCCTCCTGGGCCAGGTCGGCGTAGCCCTCGGGGGGCCGATGGCCCATCACTTTGGGCAGGTCAAGGTGCCCGATGGCGTGGAAGAGTCCGCTTCGGGCAGCCTGGGCCACCAGGCTGAAATAGGCGCGGTAGACCTCGCGCAGCTCGCGCTCCTCAAACTCGGCCGCGTAGCGGGGGTTGTCCAGGGGCCAGGCCCCAATGTAGTGCACCGAGCCAATCAGGTAGTCGTACGCGTACTGGGCCCGCAGCCGCTGCACGAAGTACTCGGTGCCGGGGTGAAAATCGGCCTCCAGGCCAATCCCCACATAGAAGTCGCCAGCTTCGCTGCGAAGCCGCTCGAGCGTCGCATGGTAGAAGGGCAATTCCGCCAGCTCCATGCGCACATCTGGGTCAAACCAGGGGGGCATGGGGCTGTGGTCGGTGAAGACCAGGCCCGCGAGCCCGGCCTTTCGCGCCGCTTGGAGGTACTCAGTAGGGCTGCCCACCGCGTGCTTGCACAGCGGGGTGTGGATATGGCTATCGTACATAACCCGCTCCGCTCAGCTCACCCGCACGGCCTGCCCCCCGGAGGCCCAGACCCGGACCTCTCGGCCCAGCAAGGCGCTGGCTCGCTCGGAGAGCCCTTGGTCTAGGGCCAGATCGGCCTCCACCTGCTGAACCAGCGTGGGGGATTCCGGGGGGGCCAGCCGGGGCTGCCGCTCCAGCACCGCATCAAGCTGCCAGCGGCTGGCCCACAACCGCTTGAGCGCCCAAAGGGCGGCCTGGCTGCCCATCTCCAGGCCGAAGGGGGCTTCGTTTGCGTAGCGCACCAGCAGCCGGGCCTCGGGAAGGGCTTTGCGTACCTCCTCGGCGCGTTCGGGGAGCAGATAGGACTCCCGCAGCAGCCTCTCTGCAAAAGCGCAGGCCCGGGCCAGCCTTTCCTCGTCCAGCCGGGCGCCGAAGACGCCTTCAAAAGCCCGCTGGATTTGCTCGGCCAGGTTGCCTAGTTGGTAGAACTCCGCCTCCACCCCTACCAGCACCAGGGTAGGGACTACGGCCAGACCCGCCCTTTGCAGGACCTGAAGGTGGGCCACCTCGCCCTCGGGGGGGGCTTGCTCGAGGGAGAAAATCACGCCCCTTAGTCTACCCCCTGCGAGGGATTTTCCCAAGCGGAGGGCCAAACCCGCCCCGGAGCAGGGGCGGGTGGGCTTTACGCCAGGGCCTTCTTAGCCAGCATGTTCTTCAGCACGGTCTGTAGAATGCCGCCATTCTTGTAGTAGTCCAGCTCCACAGGGGTGTCTATGCGGGCCTTGACCGGGAAGCGCACCTGGCTGCCGTCGGCCCGGGTGGCCACCACGGTGAGCTCCTTGCCCGGGGTGAGGTCCTCTATGCCCAGGATGTCGTACACCTCATAGCCAGTGAGGCCGAGGCTGGCGGCGCTTTGGCCGGGCTGGAATTGCAGGGGCAGCACGCCCATGCCCACCAGGTTGCTGCGGTGGATGCGCTCAAAGCTCTGGGCAATGACCGCCTTGACGCCGAGCAGGTAGGTGCCTTTGGCGGCCCAGTCGCGGCTGCTGCCGTTGCCGTACTCAATGCCGCCAATCACGATGAGCGGGGTTCCCTCGGCCTTGTACTGCATGGCCGCGTCGTAGACGAACAACTCCTCGCCCGATCCCGGCTCTGCGCCCCGGTCGGACTTGGGCAGCTTTTTGGTGTAGGGACCCTCCTTGCCGCCTAGCATCAGGTTGCGGATGCGGATGTTGGCGAAGGTGCCACGCATCATTACTTCGTGGTTGCCCCGGCGGCTTCCGTAGCTGTTGAAGTCGGCGGGGTCAACCCCATGGCCCATCAGGTAGCGAGCGGCGGGGGAGTTTTTGGCGATGCTGCCCGCAGGGGAGATGTGATCGGTGGTTATAGAGTCGCCCAAAAGCAGGAGCACCCGGGCCCCTTTGATGTCGGAAAGCTCCTGGCCCTGCCCCAGGTTCTCAAAGAAGGGCGGGTTTTGGATGTAGGTGGAGCTGGGATCGAACTGGTAGAGCTGGCCGGAGGGGGCCGGGAGGGCCTTCCAGTGCTCGTCCCCCTCAAAGACGGTGGCGTACTGACGCCGGAACATCTCGGGGTCCAGGGTCTTGTGCACGACCTGGCGGATTTCCTCCTGGCTGGGCCAGATGTCCTTGAGGTAGACCGGCTGGCCGTTGGGGTCGTAGCCGAGGGGCTCGGTGGTGAAGTCAATGTCAATCCGGCCGGCGATGGCGTAGGCCACCACCAGCATAGGGCTGGCCAGGTAGTTGGCCTTCACATCGGGGTTGACCCGGCCCTCAAAGTTGCGGTTGCCCGAGAGCACCGCCGCCACCACCAGATCGCCCTCCCGCACCGCCTTGGAGATTTCTTCCGGCAGCGGCCCAGAATTCCCGATGCAGGTGGTGCAGCCGTAGCCTACGGTGTGGAAGCGCAGGGCTTCCAGAAAAGGGGTCAGACCGGCGGCGTCCAGGTACTCGGTGACCACCTTGGAGCCAGGGGCCAAGCTGCTTTTGACCCAAGGCTGGGTATCCAGGCCGGCTTCTACCGCCTTCTTGGCCAGAAGGCCCGCCCCCAGCATCACCGAGGGGTTGGAGGTGTTGGTGCAGCTCGTGATGGCCGCGATGACCACGGAGCCGTGGCGCAGCTCAAACTCCTCGCGCCCGCGCCGAACCGTTACCCTCTTGTCAAGCTGTTCAGGCCGGAGGCCAAAGCCCCGCTCCTTAGGGTCTTTGGTGAGGTGTTCTAGGAAACTCCTCTTTACCTCCGAGAGGTTGACCCGGTCTTGCGGCCGCTTAGGGCCGGCCAGCGAGGGAACCACGGTGGAAAGGTCCAGCTCCAGGTACTCGCTGTAGACCGGTTCGGCCTCGTCGCTGCGCCACAGACCGTTGGCCTTGGCGTACTTCTCCACCAGGTCCACGAGCTCCTCGGGGCGGCCGGTGAGCCGCAGGTAGGCCAAGGTTTCCTCATCAATGGGGAAGAAGCCCATGGTGGCGCCGTACTCCGGCGACATGTTGGCGATGGTGGCCCGGTCGGCCAGGGGGAGCTTAGAAACGCCGGGGCCGTAGAACTCCACGAACTTACCCACCGCCCCGTGCTTGCGGATCATCTCGGTAACCCGCAGCACCAGGTCGGTGGCGGTGGCCCCTTCGGGAAGCTCCCCGTAGAGCTTGAAGCCGATGACCTTGGGGGCCAGCATGTAGTAGGGCTGGCCCAGCATGACCGCCTCGGCCTCAATGCCCCCCACGCCCCAGCCCAGCACCCCGAGGCCGTTGATCATGGTGGTGTGGGAGTCGGTACCCACCAAGGAGTCAGGGAAGGCGTACAGCTTGCCGTCCTCGCCTTTTTGGGTCATGACCACCTGGGCCAGGTACTCCAGGTTTACCTGGTGTACAATACCAGTTCCCGGAGGTACAGCCCGGAAGCCTTTGAGGGCTTGCTGGGCCCACTTGATGAGGCGGTAGCGCTCAGCGTTGCGCTGGTACTCCAGCTCCACATTTTTCTCAAAGGCATAGGTGGTGCCGAAGAAGTCCACCTGCACCGAGTGGTCTATGACCAGGTCTACCGGGACGGTGGGGTTGATGATTTCCGGGTCACCGCCCAGCTTGGCCACCGCGTCCCGCATGGCCGCTAGGTCAACCACCGCCGGGACCCCGGTGAAGTCCTGCAGGATTACCCGGGCCAGGATAAGGGGCACGTTCACCTCACCAGGGTCGGGCTGCCAGCGGGCCAGGTTAATCACGTCTTCTCGGGTGACCTTGTACTCGTCGTGGTTACGCAGCAAGGACTCCAGCATCACCCGGATGCTGAAGGGCAGGCGGGACACCTGGGCGACGCCCTGCCGCTCGAGCTCGAGGATATCGTAGTAGTAGACCTCCCCCATCCGGGTAGAGAGGCTTTTGCGGGTTTTGAAATCGTCTCTGTAGGCCATAACTGCTCCTTTCTAGGTGTGCTAAAATCCAGCCCCGCCTTCGCTAAGGGGGTTTCGCTCAGCGCTTCGCTTGCCCTCCAGTTTAGCGCAAACAAGCGAGCGTAGACCTCTACCGGGTTGTGGGGCTGGTTTATCTGCCTGGGCGGGTGCGCCCTACCTCAGACACCCCCATATTACCTCAATAGGCCGCTTGTTGCGAACAGGAATCGTTTCAGAGCATTCCCGCCAGAAAGCCCTGTTCCCGCACCGCCCGGATGAGGTCCATCACGGTGAGCTTGTGGGGGTCGTAGGCGACCTCGAGCTGCCCCACCTCTGCGGGCCGCACTCCGCCCACCCCCTCGAGCCGCTGAAGGGCTTTGCTGACCTTCTCCACCTGCTCGGGGCGCTCCATGCCCCGCACGCCCAGAAGCACCCGGTTCATACCCCCAATTCTACGCCTCGGGCAGGGTTTGGGCTAAGGGCTCCGGCCGGGCCCGCAGCGGGCGATACTGGAAGAGGTAGAACTCGAGGACCAGCGCCAGCGCGGCGGCCAGGGCCAGCCAGGGGGCCAGCCCAAGGCGCAGGCCGGGGGGCAGGGGAAGGTCGGGGATGGGCCGGGGCAGCAGGGTCTCCTCGGGCAGCAGGAGGCCGCTGCGCAGCTCCCCCAGGGGGGCTATTAGGTTGTGGAGGAGCACCGGGAAGGCCGGGAGGTCTTTCAGGCGCTCCAGAGGCGGCAGGTAGACCCCGTTGGGGTGGTACCAGGCCAGGGCGACCTCCTCCTCGCTCCAGGCCAAAGGGCGCCAGCCGGGTGCTGGGGGGGGTGGGGGTATTTGCAGGGTGTAGCCGACCAGTTCAACCCCGCGCAGGTAGGGGAGGGTGCGTTCGGTATCAAAGACGGCGGCCTGCCCCAGGGCCTGCTGGGCAAAAAACACAGTAAAGCGGGTGGGCTCCTGCCGGGGGGGGCCCTGCGCGAGGACCACCTCCCCGGGGCTTCCTTGGGCCGTTTGCAGCAGGGCTAGGAGGCGTTCTAGAGCGGGCGCCGGAAAGCTTTCCACCCGGACCCGCCGGCGGCTGAAGCGGGCCTGGTCGTCTAGGGCGAGCGCGTCCTGGCCTACCAGCCGCGCGCTGGGGGTGGCCGAGGCCACCTCGAGGCCGGTAAAGCCCCGCGCCGGAACCTCCAGGGGGTAGCGGCGGCCGTCCACCTCCACCTCGCCCCGCCATACCCCAGGCCCGGCGTTGGCCACCGCCACAAACCCCGGCCCAATGGCGCTGATTCCCACGTTGGCCCCATTGCCGGCCACATTCAGGTACCCATCGGCCCCCTGGGGAGGAGGGCTGTCGCTGATGACCAAGGTGCGGGCCTCGGGCAGCAGCGCCCTTCCTCGAGCCAGCACCTCGTCCAGCCGGGCTCTGTGGGGTCTGGGCTGAATCCGCTCCAGGGCCCCCACCAGGCTGGGCCCAGGGGCCGGTCCGAAGACCTGAGGGGGGGCCACCAGGACCGCTCGAGGCGCAGCCACCAGGTGCCTACGGGCTAGGGTTTTGGCCCGCTCCATACGGCTTGGGGAGAGGTCAGTGGCGGCCATGGAGGCCGAGGTGTCCAGCACCACCACCAAAGGGCCGGGGCGCTGAAGGCTGGCCTCCGGCCCGGAGAGGGCCAGCAGAACCAGCGAGGCCGCCAGGAGGAGTAGAAAGAGCCTCAGGTCAAACCGCCGCCGGGCCCGGCCCTTGCGCGGGGCTTTTCGCCAGAGCCAAAGTCCGGCCACCCTACGCTCCGGGGGCCGTCTGCGCCGGTACCACCACCAGATGAGTCCCAGGGCCAAAGGGGCTAGGGCAAGAACTCCGGGGAAGGCGAAGGCGAGCTGCACCTTGGCCTACCAACGCATCTCGTAAAAGCCCCGGCTCACCCGGCGGTGGCCCTCCACCACCGTGTACGAGAGGCCTGGCCCAAAGCGCTGGGCTACGCGCTCGAGAAAGCCGGCCAGGGCCTGACCCAGCCGGCGCTCAAACCCCTCGGTCTGGCCGATTGCCTGGGGCAACAGGCCGGCCAACAAGGCTGCCTGCTCCCGCATCAGCGCGCCCTGGTCGGTGTAAGTGAAGCCAATGGCGTTGGCCGGCATGCGCACCCGGAAGCGCCGAAAGCCCGGGTCACGGCCCCACGGAGGGTTGGCCGTCGCCTCAAGGGCGCTTTTGCTGGTGGCCAGGACCAGCCGGTCGGGCTCAAGCCGGTAGTAGAAGACCCCCGCTAGGCCCAGCTCCACCGCCTTGAACCCCCCCACGCTGCCCAAGGTTCTAAAGCCCCCTTGGCCCTCGGGGGTGGAGAAAGCCGCCAGCGCTCGCATCAACGCGAGCAGGTTGGCCTCGGCCAGGGCGGGGTCCTTGACCTCCCAGTAGACGAGGGTGTGGCCCAGCAAACCCTCGCCGCGCCCATCGGGGGCGGGCGGGGGCCCCTTGACGCTGACCAGGGCGTAGCGGGGGCTGAAGCCCTTGAGGTCCAGCTCCAGGGGAATGTTTAGCTCGCTCAGCAGGCCCTTCAGGTAGGTGGCGAACTGGGCCAGGTCAAAGACCCCGGTGGTCACCGAGTAGCCCTGGGGCAAGCCAGTGGGGTCGTAGGGGCGCTCTTTGGGGAGAAGCAGCCTGGCTAGGGTGGGGTCTAGGGTGGGGTTGAGCTCGAGCCGGGCCTCCTCGGTGTAGCCGCCGGGGCTAAGCTGGAGGCTATAGGTGAAGCGGCCCAGGGCCCGAAGAGCGCTGCTGGTTCTGGGGGGTAGGCCTAGGTCTTGGGCCAGTCCCTGGGGTAGGCTGCCCCAGAACACCAGGTCCCCCCGCGCCGGGGCCCCTAGGCCGCGCCGGTTTTGTAAGAAGAGCTGGGCGTACTTGGGGCTGGCCACAAAGAAGAGCTCCCGGCTGAGGCCAATTTGTACCTCCTTGTCGCCGCCCACCTGCCAGCCCCCTAGGCTCTGCAGGCCCCGAGCCTCCTTGCGCAGGGCCTCCAGGGCCCCGGGGCTGGGGCGGCCTAGGACGAAGAAGCCGTCGGGGTAGGCCGCCGCCACCAGTCCCCCCGCCGCCAGGCCCAGCAGGTCTACCGCCTGACCCACCTGCTGCCGCAGCTCCCGGCCTAAGAGAGCTTCCATCCCGCTCGCCTTCCAGTCGGCTGCGAACCCCTGCAGGTATGGGCTTCCGCGCAGGTCGGCCAGGTAGAAGCCGGCCACTGCCCCTGGGGGGGCCAGCGAAACCAGGTTTTGGGCCAGGGCTGAGCCTAGCAGCAGGGCCAACGCCAGCGTCCGGTGCATACACCCATACTAAACCTTGGGTGGGCTGGGTGTGGGTCATCCTTGCATCTCGGCCCGACGCTCGGCGATCACCTTTTGGGCCAGGTGGGGCGGCATCTCGGCGTAGTGGGAGAACTCGAGGCTATAGGCTCCGGTGCCCTGGGTTAGCCCCGAGAGGGTGCGGCCGTACTCCAGCACCTCGGCCAGGGGCACCTCGGCGCTGATGACCGCCAGCGCCCCTTCCTGGTCCATACCCAGGATGCGGCCCCGCCGGGCTTGTAGGTCGGAGAGGATGTCCCCCACCCGCTCCTGGGGGACGAACACCTTTAGGGTGTAGATGGGCTCCAGCAGGGTGGGGCTGGCCTGTGCCACCACGTTTTTGAAGGCGAGCTGGGCGGCGAGCTGGAAGGCCAGGTCGGAGCTATCCACCTCGTGGTGGGAACCGTTGTACACCACCGCTCGGAAGCCGATGACCGGGTAGCCCGCCAGCGGGCCGCTTTTGGCCGCCTCTTTGATGCCGCTTTCCACCGCTTCCATGTACTTGGTGGGGATGACCCCGCCGGTAATCTCCCAGACGAACTCGTAGTCCTCGTGGGGTTCCAGCCGCAACCACACGTCCCCGTACTGGCCGTGCCCTCCGGTTTGCTTTTTGTGCTTGCCCTGGCCCTCGGCCTTTTTGCGGATGGTCTCCCGGTAAGGCACCTTGGGGACCCGGGCGATGACCTTGACCCCGTAGTCGGCCAGCCGCTCAATGGCGGTCTCGAGGTGCAGCTCCCCCATTCCCCAAAGAAGCTGCTCCCCGGTCTCGGGGTTGCGCTCAAATCTTAGGCTGGGGTCCTCCTCCAAAAGCTTACGCAGCGCATCGCCGAGCTTGGCCTCGTCGCTGCGGCCTTCCGGGACGATGGCCCGCATTACCACCGGGTCAGGTAAGCGGGCGCTGGGGAGGCTGGGCTGTTCCCCTTGCCACAGCACCATGCCCCTGTGCAGTCCATCGGCTTTGGGTAGGGCCAGAATGGTACCGGCCTCGGCTTCTTCCAGCTCTACCAGGTCTTTGCCGCGGGCCGTGTAGAGATGGGCCAGCCGCACCGTACCGTTGTCGGACTGCAGGTTGTCCCCAGGCCGGAGCTGGCCCCGGTAGAGTCGAGCGAAGGCCACCTGGCCCATGAAAGGGTCCACCTGCACCTTGAAGACCTTGGCTGCCGGAGGACCCTTTCCCCAGCGTTCCTCGGGCGAGGGAAGGGCTTCTAGGAAGAGGTCTAGGAGCAGGTCTAGACCAATCAGGGCCCCCGCCGAACCGATGGCCACCGGGTATATCTGGCCCTTCCGCACCGCTTCGTGGAAGGCTCTCGAGAGGGCCACATCCTCCACCTCACCGCCCTCTAGGTACTTCTCCAGAAGCCCCTCGTCGGTCTCAATGATGGCCTCCCGGGCCTCATTGCGGTACTTTTCCACCGCGGCCCGCTGGGCTTCGGGGACGCTGGCCACCACCGGGCGACCCTTCTCGTAGCGGAAGGCCCGGTCGTGGAGCACGTCAATCAGGCCCACCCACCGGCCGTTTTCATAAAGGGGCAGGTGGGCCGGCAGGATGGGCCCCAGGGTGGCCCGCAGGTCCTCCAGCAGGGCCAGGAAGTCCCCCCCTTTTTCCAGCTTGGTCACCACCACCATCCGCGGGAGCGAAAGCCGCTCGGCCACCGTCCAGGCTCGCTCGGTGCCAATCTGCACCCCGGCTTCGGCCGAAACCGCCACCACCGCAGCATCAGCGGCCTCCATGGCCCCGCGAATCTCCCCCACGAAGTCGGCGTAACCGGGCGCGTCCAGCAGGTAGATGCGGTGGCCTTGGTAGACCAGGGGGAGCACTGCGGTCCGCACCGAAAGCCGGTGGGCCTTCTCCTCCGGGGTGTAATCGGAGGTGGTGGTGCCCTCTTCCACCCGGCCCATGTGGTCTTTTCCCCCAGTGAAGAACAAGAGCGCTTCCCCGAGGGTGGTTTTGCCGCTGCCGCTGTGCCCCACCAGGGCGACAGTGCGAATCATGCGTGACCTCCTTTGGTGGCCCTAGTATAAGGCCAACGGGAGGTCAGCGCACGGGTTCCCAGGCCTGGCTATGGATGCTTCGCACCACAGCGTCTATGACCCGCTGGGCGGCCAGGCCGTCCTCCAGGCTCGGGATAGGCTGCCGGTTGTGCCGCACCCCCTCCATAAAGCGCCGGGCCAGTTCAATGAACTGGAAGTGGCCCCAGGAAATTTGCGGGTCGCGCCCCCGCAGCAGGCTTTTGTCCGGGGACACTTCGCGGTAGAGGCCGGGGCGCCGGGCCAGGAGGAGCTGGAAGCTGCTTCCCTTGCCCCAGAGGGCTGGGGAGAGCTTTAGGGCTCCTTTGGTGCCCTGGATTTCCAGCTCGAGCCGCTGGTCGGCCCCGATGTGCACCCTCGAGAGCGAAAAAGCCCCGCTGGCCTCCCCCAGCCGGGCCAGCACCGCCCCCTCGTCGAGGTTGGTGACCGGATCGGGCCGCTGGAAGTGGATATGCCCTTGGGCCATGACCTGGGTGAACTCGAGGCCCGTCACCATCCGCACCAGGTCGAAAAGATGGGCCCCCAGGTCGGCCACCGCGCCCCCGGCCCCGCCTGTCTCGGCCTTGGCCCGCCAGGGGGTGGGGCCGGTGGGGTCGCCCATAAAGCCCCCGTGGAAGTAGCCCCGCAGGTAGAGCACCTCACCGATCTCGCCCGAGCGCACCAGCCCCTGGGCGGTCTCGGCGGCCAGGTCGCCCCGGCTGGTGAAGGCGGTCAGGCCGATGCACCCGTGGGCCTGCGCGGCCTTCAAAATGGCCTCGCCTTCCGGCGCACTGCGGGCCAGGGGTTTGTCCATGAAAAGGTGCTTCCCCGCTTCCAGGGCCTGGATGCCCAAGGGGGCGTGGGTGTCGTCGGTGGTGGAGATGGCCACGCCGTCGCAGGCGGCCAGCAGGTCTGGGTAGCGCTCAAAGGCCCGGGTGCCAAACTGCTCAGCCAGTTTTTGGGCGTGGGCTGGGGTGCGGCTATAGATGCCGGCGATTTCGGCCCCTGCGTCTTTGAAGGCGGGCAGGTGGGCAAAACCGGCCCACCAGCCCGCGCCTACGATTCCAATGCGCACGTTGGAGCACCTCCTAGCCGCGCGGCAGCGGGGTTTGCGCGGGGCGCACGCCCTTGGGCATTACCCCCCCGATAATCATGCCCAGCACGTCGTCGTGGCTCACGTCCTGGGTGTAGACGGTGCCCACCACGCGCCCGTTCTTCATCACCGTGATGCGGTCGGCCAGGTCAAACACGTCGTGCAGGTCATGGCTGATCAGGAAGATGCCGACGCCTTCAGCCTTGAGGGCCTTGATGAGCTCGCCTACCTTGGCGGTCTCCTCGGGGCCTAAGGCGGCGGTGGGCTCGTCCATAATCAAGCAGCGGGCCTTGAAGTAAAGGGCCCGTCCGATGGCCACGGTTTGGCGCTGCCCGCCCGACATCTGGGCCACCGGGACGCGCAAGGAGGGGATTTTGACCCTTAGGCGGTCAAGGGTTTTTCGGGCCTCCAGCTCCATGAAGTCCTCGTCTAGCCTTATCCCCCGCACCCTCTCCCGGCCTAAGAATACGTTGGCCACCGCATCGAGGTTGTCGGCCAGGGCTAGGTTTTGGTAAATGGTTTCAATGCCTAGGGCCTGGGCATCCTGCGGGGATCGGATTTGCACCTCCCGCCCGTCCACCCGAATCTGCCCCGAGTCGGCTTGATAGGCGCCGGAGAGCACCTTAATCAGTGTGGACTTGCCCGCTCCGTTGTGGCCTAGAAGGCCCACCACCTCGCCCGGGTAGAGGTTGACCGAAACGTTGTCTAGAGCCTGGTTGCCGCCAAAGCGCAAGCAGATGTTCTGCATCTCCACAAGAGGGGTCATGCCTTACCTCCGGCTTCTCAGGTAGACCGAGTTCCAGATAACTGCGGCCAGGAGTACCAGCCCCAGCACCACGTTCTGCCACTCTGTGGGCAGCCCCATCAGCACCATGCCGCTGTGCAGGGAGGACATCAGCAATGCCCCCAGCGCGGCCCCCACGATGGTGCCGCTGCCCCCGGCCAAGGCGGTGCCGCCTATGACCGCGGCGGCAATCACGTCGAGCTCGAGCAGGTTGCCCATGCTGTTGGTGACGAAGTTGAGCCGGGCAGCCTGCACAGCCCCGGCCAGGGCGGCCAGGAAGCCCATCAGGGCGAACACCACCACCAGCATCCGCCGGACGTTGATGCCGGCCAGCAACGCCGCTTCGGGGTTGCCTCCGATGGCGAACACATAGCGGCCAAAGCGGGTGTTGAGGGCAATCCAGTTGAGGCTGAAGAGCACAATTAGCGTGATAAGCACCGGTACCGGCATGCCCCGGGGTATGTTGGTGCCGGGGTAAGGGAAGGCGTTCATTACCCATACGAAGGCTAGGGTGAGGAGTATCAAAAACCCGTTGACCACCCCCTCGGCCCAAACAGGCCGTACCGGCAGCCCGTTCTTGAGGCGGCGGCTGCGGTTGGAGAAAGCTTGGTAGACGATATAGGCTATCACCACCAGCCCTACCACCCAGGTCCAGAACTCCCCAATAGAACCGTTGAGGCCACCCCCCAGCACCTTGAAGTTGTCGTCCAGAGGACCAATCGTGCGTCCGCTGGCCACGATGAAGGTGGCGTTGCGGAAAATCAGCAACCCCGCCAAGGTTACCACGAAGGCCGGCACCCCCCAGTAGGCCACCCAGTAGCCTTGGAAAGCCCCTATCAGCGCTCCCAGCAGCAGGCCGGCCCCCAGGGCCAACAGCCAGTGCCCCCCCCAGCCCAGGGGGGGAACCGTTTGGATTAGGGCCATAATCATCCCGGTAAAGCCCAGGATGGAGCCCACCGAGAGGTCAATCTGGCGGGCTACGATGACCAGCACCATGCCCCCTACCATGATGCCCACCACGGCGGTTTGCACCGAAAGGTTCCAGAGGTTTTGCGGGCTCAAGAACTGACCGGGCTGACCTAGGGTGAGTATCTGGAAGGCCGTCCAGACAACAGCCAGCACCACCAGCATGGTCAGGACACGGCCGTCTACCCCCAGGCTTCCGACCAGGCTGGCTCGCTCCTTTGATACGGATTGCATCTGCATGCGCAACATCCTCCGCTGTGTTTTTAGGCTGGATTATATAGCCCTGCTCAATCTTGCGGCCTACAAAAAGGGTGGGCAGGGCCCACCCTTCTTTTCCAGATTCAGAAGCCTAGCGGCAAGCCGCCGGTGCGGTGGGGCCGCTTACCCCCTGGCAGAGGGCCTGTTTGGTGATCCAGCCCGCCTGGAGCACCACGTTGAGGTTGTCCTTGGTGATGGGAATGGGCTTGAGCAGAAGGGCGTTCATCCGCACTTTCTTGGGCCCATCGGCGAAAATGGTACGTCCGGGTAGCTGCTCCATAGGGGTACCCCGGGCTAGGAGAACCGCTGCTTCGGCGGCCCTGCGGCCTAGCTCGCGGGCATCCTTCCACACGCTCACGGTCTGCAGGCCCCGGGCCACCCGGTTGAGCGCGGCCTGGTCGCCGTCCTGGCCCGAGACCGGCACCTTTCCGGCCAGCCCCACCGCGGCCAGCGCGGCCACCACGCCCCCTGCGGTGCCGTCGTTGGAGGCCACCACCGCGTCCACCTTGTTGCCGTTGGCGGTGAGGATCTGCTCCATGTTGCGCTGGGCCACCTCGGGCTTCCAGCCCTCGGTGTACTGCTTGCCCACCACCTTAATATCGCCCCGCTTGATGGCAGCGTCTAGGACTTCAAGCTGTCCCCTGTGCAGGAAGTCGGCGTTGGGGTCGGTGTTGGCCCCTAGGATAAAGGCATAGTTGCCCTTGGGGCGAACCTTGTACACCTCGCGGGCCTGCATCCGGCCTACCTCTACGTTGTCAAAGGTGATGTAGTAGGCGTAGTCGTTCTCGATCAGGCGGTCGTAGGCGATAACCGGTATGCGGGCCGCTTTGGCCTTTTCTATAGCCGGTAGGATGGCGTCTTTGTCCCAGGCCAGGATGATTAGGGCCTTGGCCCCACGGGCGATGAGGGCGTCAATGTCGTTGAGCTGTTTTTCCGAGGAGCTTTGCGCATCGGCGCTGATGTAGGTCGCGCCCATGCGCCCGAGCTGCTCGCGGATGGCCCGCTCATCAATTTTCCAGCGCTCTTCCTGGAAATTTGACCAGCTCACGCCGACAATGAGTTGCTGGGCCAAGGAGGGCAGGGCTAGGGCGAACAACAGCAACACCGCTGCTCGGGGAAATAGCTTCATAACTTCCTCCTCACTAGGTTTGGATGAGCCGAGCCACCAAGAGGCGGGAGAGAGGAGCCCCGGTTTTTTCGACTCGGGAAAAAAGTACCACTTTGCTGGAGGAAAGTCAATAACTTTGGCCGGGGACAAAGTTCTGGGGGCCCTGGCCCCGCACGAACAGCACAAAGCGGTTGCTGCCCACCAAGGCGGTTTCCTCGGCGCCGTCGGGCCAGCGCACCCGCAGGCGCACCTCTTTGGCGTTGCCTAGGCCAAAGTGCACGAAGCCCAGGCCCCCGCTCACGTGCCCTCCGCCCACCGTCAGCTCGCGGCGCAGTACCCGGCCCGGTAGCTCAACCTCGAGCCAGGCCCCAATGCCATCGCGGTTGGGGGGCGGCTGTTGGAGGCGTACCTGTAGCCAGTTGCCCAGGGGCTGCCCGCCTAGGCCGCCCAGGTTGCGCCAGAGCTGGGCCGGGTCAAGCCGGTTGACCACCACCAGGTCGAGCAGGCCGTCGGCGTTTAGGTCCACCACCTGGGCCCCCCGGCCCCGCAGGAAACTGGCCACTCCGGCCTTGTCCCCTACCTCGGTGAAGGTGCCGTTGGGCTTTTGCAGCATCAGGTTGTTGGGGTCGCGGGCGGCGGCCTCGCGCATGTAGCCCACGTTGCCCTTGGCCACGAAAAGGTCTACCAGGCCGTCGTTGTTGACGTCCTCAAACTGGGCGTGCCAGGCGGTGGACATGTGCACGTCCCCGCCAGTGTAGGGGCGGTGGGCGGTGACGTTGCGGCGGAAGGCGATGTCTATGTAGCTGGGTCGCTCGGGGGATTCCAGCATCTGGAGCTTGTTGTCGCCCATGCTGGTGAGGTAGTAGACCGGGTAGCCCGTTCCGGTGAGGTCGGCGCTGGCGATGCCCATGCCCCAGATTTGCAGGCGCTTCCAGCCTTCGGCCTCGGTGTAGAGGCGGGGCGGCTGGCCCGGGAGGAGCTGCCAGAGCTGTTCTTGGCCTCTTCCCTGGTAGTACTCGCGGTCGTTGGAAACCCTAAGGGCCGGGATGCCCGAGCGGTTCCAGTCGGAGAAGAGCATGGAAAGTGCACAGAAGCTGGGCTCGAGCGGCCACGGGGGAGCGAATCCTGGGGTGCTGGGGCTGGGCCGGTACAGGGCGTTGCCCCGGCAGCTACCCCAGGGGAACGTGGTGTTGCGCTGCACATAGGCCCCCGTGGCCAGGGTAGGCCAGTTTTGGCCACGCTCCCAGGTAGCAGCAAACGCCGTCGTCCAGTTGTTCCCCCCTTGAAAGCCCCACCGCCGGTTGGCCACTTCAAAACGGCACCGCCCCAGACCGCGCAGCAGGAGGTCCTCTCCGGCCCGCAAAAGGGCCAGGTCGGTCTCGCCGTCGCCGTCTATGTCCAGCGGGTAGGCCCCCATTACCTGGGCGAACTCCACCCCCGCCACCTGCTCCGAAAAGCGCAGCGGCCCGCCCACCGCGCTTCGGTTCAGGAAGAGCTTGGCCCGGTTGTCCCCGCCGGCCAGCACCAGCTCGGGCAGGCCGTCGCGGTTGCAATCAAAGGCGGCTACCCCGCCCCCCACCACGTAGTCGCCCTCAAAACGGCTAAAGACCCCGGCGCTCTGGGTTTCCTCTATAAAGCTCGGAACCACCTGGGCCGGGGCCAAGGAGAGCCAGCCTAGCCCAGACTTGACCGCTATACATCTTTTGTATGCAACCCCAGGAACCTCAAAGCGGAGAGGGGGTTGAAGGAGAAGGCTTCCAGGGCGGCTTTTTTAGCCTGGACCTTGCGGTAGTTGAGGCAGTTCAGC
>NZ_QWKZ01000036.1 GCF_003574085.1 Meiothermus luteus
GTACGGGGGGTGGGGTGGGAAGGCCCACAAGCCAGGCCTCCTCCACCTCCCCCGCGTGGCCGAAGAGGGCGAGGGAGCGGGCCACCTCTTCGGAGAGGGCTTCGGTGCCGGCGTCCGCCTCCTGGGTGAGGTAGCGGAAGCCCTTGAGCACCCCCCTCTCAAAGAGGGCCACGGTGTGGGCCAGGTTTTCCAGGACCAGAAGGGTGCGTGCTTCGCTCCGTTTGAGGGCGTGGCGCCAGAGGAGGAGGGGCAAGGGTTCCAGGCGGCTCGGCCGCAGGCGGTTTAGGAGGAGGGCCCCCTTCTTGGGCATGGCGGTGTAGAGGACCCGCATCCTGCGCTCGTCCTCGGGGGCGGCGAGTAGGTAGTCGGCGAGAAGGGCTTCCCCGGCGAAGAGGGGGCTCCGTTCCGCCTCGGCCAGGACGGCTTCCTCCAGGGGGAAGCCCTCGAGGCTCGGGAAGGACTGAAGCCGTAAGAGGGCGTAATCTGGACCCAGGCCTACGTAAGCCCCTTGACCGGTCCTCTTGAGGGCTTGGGAGAGTCTTTCGTACCTTGGCCTGCCCTCCTCGTCAAAAAAGCCCTCTGTGGGGAGGGCTTCCAGCCGTTTTCCCTGTAGGTGCAAGAGCCGGTGGCGGGTTAGGAGCAACATGGGCCGCGCCTAGCTTCCGGTAAGCCCCACCCTACGGGTTGCCCGCAGGGTGGCCAGGTCGTTTCCTTTCCAGGTGAGCTCAAGGAGGAGTGTTCGCCCATCGCAGGTGAAGCTACCCCCATACCCAGAAAGCTGGGTGACTTCCTCCCCGTTGCGCTTTATCTTTCCGTCCTCTAGGCGATAGACCACCGGGCCTGAAGGAGGGGTTAGGCTGGCCTGAGGGCCTGCGCAAAGAAGGGTTGTGCTGGGGAGGGTATCCTCCAACAATTTAGCCCGCAACGCCAATAGATCGGTTTGCAACTGGGCCTCTTCCTGAGCTTTTAGGCTTCCTTCCGCCATCTGGGCGAAGAGCAGCGATGCCCCCAGGGCCAGAATGCCCAAGAAGGCCATCCCCACAGCCATTTCTACCAGGGTCATTCCTTTGCTCTTTTGCCGCATTCCCACTACCCCTTACCGGTGGGTTACCCAAGCGGTGACCAGATCGCTTCCCCGGTAGACCCGCACCTCATACTTTACCAAGCTTCCCTCGGCGAACACGCAAAGCTGGTAGGAAAGATCCCCCTTTAGAGGAGTACTGCCGCCGCAACCTGTGGGGGTTGGAGGGTTGGCCCGGAAGGATTCCAGGGCGTCTTGGGCTTTGACAAGAGCCTGCGTTGTGGCCTCCGTTTCCTGGGCAGCGGCGAGCGTTTTGGAGAAGGGCTCGAGCACGAACAGGGCCAGCAGGGAAAGGAGGAGAAGGGCTATGGCCACCTCCAAAAGGGTAAAACCCCTGCGCACAAGACCCTCCTCTAGGGTGCCTCTTCCCAGGCGGCGATTCTTCCGGCGAAAAACGTGGCCGCGACCCTCCACCGCACCTGGAGGCCCTGGTTTAGAGGGCTTCCCGCAGTTTCTCCCTCGCCCACATAGCGGATGCCCCCGGGAACTATTTGGAACAGGGAGTAGCGGTACCGGCCCAGCGGACGGCCCATCACTTCAACCGAGTGCCACACCCCAGGGAAAAGGCCGCTCTCCTTGGCTGCGCGGAAAACGGCGCTTTCTGCAAGGTAACGGGCCTGCATCCGGGCCACCTCATAGCGGTGCTGTTCGGCGTTCAAAGCCTGGAGCAGGCTGATGGGAAGGGCCAGGCTGGCTAAGACCAGCAAGGCCGCCAGTATATACAGGAGGGCACTGCCCTTGTCCCGCATGGCAGAAAGCCCACACGCCCAGCGCCTCGGATAGGGCTTTGGGCGCGTGGAAGAGGGCTCAGTTGAGGTTGATCCTTACGCAGCGAATCTGGGTGCTGGCGTTGGCCACCGCGGTCGCGCAGGCGTCGTCGGAGTAAAGGAACCCGATGCGTTCCCCGGTGTCCACGGCGTTGTTGTTGTTGTAATCCATGTAGTACGCACCCCCCGTGCCCAGCTTGAGCTGGGCAGGGGCATCCATGTAGGCCAGAAGCTGGGTCCAGGTGGGAGAGGTACCGCTATTCTTGACCAGGTAGATGGCGTAGGCTGAGCGGACGCTGGCGGCGGTGGACTCGCGCTGGGCCCGGCGGGCCTCGGTGCTCATATCCACGAACCTCGGTACTGCAATAGCCGCTAGGATGCCGATGATGACGATGACGATGGCCAGCTCTACCAGGGTGAAGCCTTTGGGTTTCATCAAAACCTCCTTAGCGAACTCCCGTCGGCGCCAACGTGACGGTGGGCTCGAGCTAGAGCAAATCTTAGGACGCTCCCTTGGGGGGGCCTGTGACTTATGAACATAACCCCCACGTTACTTTCAAGGAAGCGGTGCCCCACCGTCTAGAGATTGGCCTTGACGGGGCGCTTGGTCCCGCCTAAGATTGGGTTTGCGGGCGTTGGTCCGCGTCGGCGCAGGGTGGAGCAGTCTGGTAGCTCGTCGGGCTCATAACCCGAAGGTCACAGGTTCAAATCCTGTCCCTGCAACCATGGCTATGTAGCTCAGATGGTTAGAGCACACGACTCATAATCGTGGTGTCGGCGGTTCAAGTCCGCCCATAGCCACCAGTCCAGGACGAGAAAAACCGGAGTCGCTCAGACTCCGGTTTTCTCTTTGACCCTACACTTTGACCCAAATAAACTTCACGCTTTGGCGCGGGGGCCTAACAGGTCTTCGGGGTCAATGACCCACCCCTTGCGTTCGTGCTCGAGCACATGCCGGTACACCCCCAGGGTGATGTTGGGGTTGGCGTGACCCATCCGCTCAGCCACAAGCTCCAGCGGCGCACCGTTGGCTAGCATGTGTGAGCCGTAGCTATGGCGCAGGTCATGCACCCGCAAGGGTGGGATGCCCAGCCGCTCGGTGATGCGCTTCAAGGCCCAGTTAGGCGCGTGGGGATTGAGCGGCTTGCTCGGGTCGTTGCCAGGCAGCAGCCAGCTATCCGGCTCGGGGGCTCCCAGCCGCTCGGTGTACCAGATGCGGTAGGTCTTCAGCCGCTCCAGGGTGGCGTGAGGAATCGGCACGGTGCGGGTGGAGGTGAGGGTTTTGGGTAGGGTCAACACCCCGCGCTTGCCGTCATCCGTCCAGGCCCTTGTGACGGTAAGGGTTCCGGCCTCAAGGTCGAGGTCACCCCACTGCAACCCCAGGGCCTCACCCCTACGCAACCCACAGGCCAGCATCAGCCGCAGGGCGATGGCGGTACGGGGGTCTTTGTGCTGGTCGAGGGCAGATAGCAGGGCGGCTATCTCGTGGGGCTCGAGGGCTCGCCCTACCTTGGCCTTGCTCTGACCCCTGGGGGCCTTGATGCGCACCGGGTCAACCGGGTTGCGGTAGACGAGCTCCATATCCAGGGCATCCCGGAATACCTGCCACAGGCGTTGCCGTACCATCTTCACGGTGCGGGTGGAGTAGCGCTCGCTCAGGGCATCCAGCACCTCCCGGATGTGGGCGGGCTTCACCTCCTGCAAGGGCCTCGAGCCCAGGGGGTCACGGGCCTCGGGGTCTTGGAGCGAGGGCAGGGCATAGCTCAGTTCGAGCCGGTAGAGTTCAGCAGTGCGGGGGCGCACCTCTTTGGCCTTGCGCTCCAGCCACAGCCGGGCATACCCTGCCGTGGTGCTCCGGTCACGGGTGAACTGGCCCCGCTCGGCCTTGGTCTTCAGGTCGCGGGCCTTACGTTCGGCTTCAGCGGCAGACTGCCCGTAGACACTTACTTGCACCGGTACGCCGTTCTCGCGTATGGTCAGGCGCACCTCGAAGCGTCCATCCTTGCGCCTACGGGGTTTGTTCGTCAGTCGTGGCATCCTCCACCTCCAACAGTCCCAGAACCCGTAAGCCAGCCGCTACTACCTCGCCACGGCGGCGGGTGTCGAGGGACAGAAAAGCCCTAGCCACAGCGGGGGCGCTCCTGAAGCGTCCCTGACTCGTGACCTCTCCCGGCTCCAGGGGAGTCAGGCCCCCCAGCGCTCGCAGCCGAACTTCAAGTGGGGGTACTCTGCCTCTTGGCATAGAGTCAGTTTAACACGTGCTCGCATGTAAAACTGTATCTATCCAAATGAATTCAGGACCATCGGACTTCGGCAGAAGCGTAGGCCACTGCCCTCTATCGGCCAGGATTTTCCATCACCCCCACCGGGTCCTGGGCGATGAGGTGCAGGAGCTTCTCCGCCCCGACCACCGCCTCGAGCTGGGCCCACTTGCTCTTGAACCGCTCCTTGCGCTCGACCTCCTCACCCTCGGTGGCCTCCTCGAAATCCGGATCGATCCGGGGCCGCTCGGATTCGTCGAGCGCGAGCTTGGCCAGCCGGCTTTCGTAGTAGATCGGCACCGTGGCGCCATCCACCACCGCGCGCTGGATGTCGTAGATGCTGATGTAGTCGCCGAAGACTGCGCGGGTGTTGGCGTCGGCCTTTTCGATCGGCGTGCCGGTGAAGCCGATGAAGGAGGTGTTCGGCAGCGCATCCCGCATGTGGCGGGCGAAGCCGTCGATGAAGTCGTACTGACTACCTTGCGCTGCCAGGTTCGCTGTAGGTCAGTGCGAATACCATATCGGTCAGCCAGCGCCGGAACGACTCGTTGTCGCTAAACTGCTTGAACAGCTCGGTGTCATCCTTGAGCAGCGCGGTCATCACGCGTAAAAGCGCCTTGTCGTGCTCGACACGGGCGTTCTGCTTGTCGGAGTACTTACGAGCGTTCTGGTACGCGCTGTCGGCTGCTACACGGGCAGGTATCTCCTCGGTGATCAGCTTGCGCACCCGATCAGCATCGGTCCAGGGAATGTTACCAAACTGATCATTAAAAACCTTGATGATGTTGGAAAGCAATTCCAGCTCCGGTTCCGGCTTGTGTCCGCCGCCTGCCATGGGCACCGGTTCGATCTCAGCATCTGTATCGGAAAGTGCGATCCTCATGGTTGCTCGCTTTTCTACTCGATAGCTATCCATATCAATGGCCTCGAGGATGCCCTTCGAGAGGTCCTCCTCTTGAGGCGCTGGAAGCTTAGGCACGAGGAAGTTAAGGAAGATCGACAGCTTTTCCCATTGGGCGTTGGCGTAAGGCAGGATTGCAGAGAGGAAGCTATAGGTTCGCAGGAATGCCTTGGCTTTGCCCTTGAAGTCCACCTGATCGTCCTCGTCGAGATGCTCCATGTAGGTGGCGACGCAGGCGTCGAGGATCGGGTCGAGACGGTCGCGGTCGGCACCGTCCAGGTACAATCGCACCAGCTCATCCACCTGCTCGGGCGCGTACACCTGGTAACCGTCAAGGTCGGCCTTAAGGTCGTGTAGCTTGTTCGGGTCGGTCTCGTCGGCGAGGATGGTCGTCTTGTAGTAGGGCTCGAAGGCCAACCGGATTGTTTCCGGGTCGTTGACGAAATCGAGGACGAAGGCGTCGTGCTTCTGGGGGTGAGCGCGGTTGAGGCGCGAAAGGGTCTGCACTGCTTTAACTCCAGAGAGCACCTTGTCCACATACATCGTGTGTAACAGCGGCTCGTCGTAGCCAGTCTGGAACTTGTCAGCACAGATCAAAAAGCGATACGGATCCTCCTGGATCTTGTCAGTGATCTGATTCGAGGGAAAGCCGTTCAAACTCGCTTCGGTGACTTTGACGCCGCCATACTCGTGCTCACCCGAGAACGCCACAATCGCCCGGTAAGGGCTCTTACGTTCGGCCAGGTATGCCTGAAAGGCATGGAAGTACTGAATGGCGCGCTCGATGCTGCCGGTGATCACCATGGCCCGCGCCTGGCCGCCGATCTTGCCCTTGGCGATCACCTGCTCGTGGAAGTGATCCACCATGATCTCGGCCTTGAGCCGGATGGCGTGCTCGTGGCCCTCCACGAAGCGGCGCAGTTTTTTCTGTGCCTTTTTGACGTCGAACTCCGGGTCATCCTCGATGGTCTTAACCAGCTTGTAGTAGCTCTTCACCGGCGTATAGTTGGCCAGCACATCCAGGATGAACCCTTCCTGGATGGCCTGTTTCATGGTGTAAGTGTGGAACGGGCGATGCTTTACTGTACCGTCGGGCTGTGGGTCGGGCTCGCCGAATATCTCCAGGGTCTTGTTCTTGGGGGTGGCGGTGAAGGCGAAGTAGCTGGCATTCGGCAAGAGCTTGCGCGCCTCCATCAGCCGGTTGATCTGATCTTCGAAGGTCTCGTCATCTTCTTCCCTACCTGCCTCCGACAAGGCCATGCTCATCTTGGCCGCGGTGCGACCGCCCTGGCTCGAGTGCGCCTCATCGATGATGATGGCGAAACGGCGCCCGCGGTGCTCGTTGCCGATCTCATCGAGGATAAACGGGAACTTTTGCAGCGTTGTGATAATGATTTTCTTGCCACTCTGGATGAAGCGCCGGAGGTCGCCGGCACGCTCGGCGTGCCCCACCGTAGCGTTCACCTGGGCAAATTGCTTGATCGTGTCACGGATTTGCTGATCCAACACGCGCCGGTCGGTCACCACGATGATGGAATCGAAGACAGGCCTGCCATCCTTCGCCAGGCCGATCAGCTGGTGGGCCAGCCAGGCGATGGAGTTGGACTTGCCACTGCCGGCGGAGTGCTGGATCAAATAGCGTCGGCCTGCACCGTTTGCCGCCGCGTCCGCCAAAAGTTTTCGCACCACATCAAGCTGGTGGTAGCGCGGGAAGATCTGCCGGCGCCGTTTCCTGCCGGTCTTGGGGTCTTTTTCCTCGATGAGTTGCGCGTAGTGCTCGAGGATATTGGTCAAGCTCTCGCGGGTGAGTACCTCCCGCCACAGGTAGTCGGTCTTGAGCCCCTGCGGATTGGGTGGGTTGCCCGCGCCGTCGTTCCACCCCTTGTTGAAAGGCAAAAACCACGATGCCTTGCCCTGAAGGTGGGTGCAGAACCACACCTCGTTGTCGTCCACAGCGAAGTGCGCCACGCAGCGGCCCAGTTCAAAGAGCTTCTCACGCGGGTTGCGATCGCGCCTGTACTGCTCGATGGCGTCGTGCACCGTCTGTTTGGTCAGACGGTTTTTAAGCTCGAAGGTGAAGACCGGCAGGCCGTTGATAAAGAGCGCCAAGTCCAGTGCCCGCTGTGTCTCGTCGCGGCTATAGCGCAGCTGGCGCGTGACACTAAAGCGGTTCTGCTCAAACAGTACCCGCGCTTTCTCGTTTTCAGGAGAAGGGGTGCCGTAGAAAAGCTCGATGCGGTACGGCCCGTGCTGAATCCCGTTGCGCAACACGTCCACTACCCCGCGCTTGCTCACCTCACCCTGAAGCCGCGCCAGAAACTTGCGCCGCGTGGGGCCGTCGTTATCCAGATCGAGCGCTTCAGCCACCTTAGGCTGCGTCGAGCGCAGAAATGCCGCAAGCTGAACCAGATCAACGCAATATTCCCGGTCGTAGTCGGCCGGATCACCCGGCAGCCAGCCCAAGCCGCCGTAGGCTGCTGGCGGCTCAGCAATCACTGCCGGGGAGCCGGCAGGCCGGGGCGCACAGTCGGTGCCGGTGAGCGCCCGACAGATCAGCGTCTCGAGCCCGGCTTCGCTGATGTCGGTGGGTTTCATGGTTTGTCGTCACAATGTCCGGCTGATCCGACAGCCTTAAGGAGTGCATCGCGAAAACATTGAAAGCTTGGCGATCGGCAGCGATTCGGATCGAGGTTCTGACCAATGGTTCGCGCAACCTCGATCTTTGCAAGCCCACCTTTGAAGTAGCCGTACCGCTGAAGGAGCCATTCAAACGCCTCCCAGGTTCCCCCAGCTATCGCATCCGAGTTGCGATATCTTTGGGGTAGGATCGCTGGGAGCTTTGGGTAGGCAGCACACACGGTATCCCACGCAGCGAAATACCAGGCTTCCAATTCCTCGATGACAATCCGGTTCACCAGTTGCCAGCATGAGGGCGAACGAGTGCGTGAACGCAACCCTACCTTGGCAGCAATATCTTCCATACGCTGCTTGAGTCGCCGGCAATCGTCATCATCCCGATCCACGACAACCACGATTCGCCAGTCCTGAGGCAACCATGCTGCGTATCCGCGGAGTCGCGCCTCCAGCTTGGTGAGCAAGTCCTCCTTGCCCTGAAATGGATGAATGGCAAAGGTCCGGTCTTGGGGCAGCAATCGGGGGAGTAAGCCCTGCAGGAAGGCCTCCATGGACGGCTCTTCCACGAGAATTTCGTAATGCAAGGTCATCATGGCCTGCCTCCCTGCACTGGAATCGACGGCATTCCTTCGTTGACGAGCGGGTCGCCAACGCCCAGGTACCCTTCCATCCAGAGATGTCCCAACAGGGCTCCGTGCTGGACAAAATCTGCCACGCCTTCGATGTCCGCAACCCGTTTGTTTCGCGTGTACCCCTGCTCATCCCGCCACAACACCCACACCTCCTCAGGACGGAGGGCATTGAGAAAGAAGGGCGAATGCGTGGTAACAAGGAGTTGCGTCCGTTCGCTAGCTTTCCGGCATTCCTCCGCAAGTTCGGGCAAGAGGCGCGGGTGCAGGAAATTTTCCGGCTCCTCAATACCGATGAAGGGTGGCGGCGTAGGATCGTACAGAAGCACCAGGTAGGCGAGCATTTTCAGCGTCCCATCCGAAGCGAAGCGGGCGAGCACCGGGTGCGAAAACGGCGCGTCCTTAATCTGGAGCAGCAACCGGCCATCCGGCATCGTCTCAGAAAGCACCTTCTCGATGCGAGGGACACGCCGACGCAACGCCTCGAAGATTTCTTCCAGCCGATCCGGATGTTGCTCTGACAAGTATTGGATCACGTTAGCCAGGTTGTCGCCGGTGCGCGACAGCCGTTCCTGAGGGCCAGCTTCGGGTTGCCCCCGTGCGCTGTCCGCCGAAAGATAGGAAACATACCAACCGGTGATGAAGTCACGCAACGCGGCCACACGCGGATGTTCCTCGAACTGCCCCAAGGCATTGACCGCCAGCAAATCAGCACTCTTTAGGGGAATGTCAACGCGCTGATCTTTCTCGTCAGGCAATTCGCCACTGACCGCTCGGCCTTTGCCCTCGCGGTAATCCAGAAATCGGAACGGTTTGCCGCGCGGGCCGCGTCGCCACTGTAACCACTCTTCCACGACAACGGGGCTGCCGCCCTTCTCATCTACGCTCAGGTGATAGGTAATCAGCGGGTAACCAGGTTCCCGATACTTGATCTCGAGGGTGATCGGACCTTCGGCATCGCGTGACCGGAGTTCTTTTGCGCGCCCGCGTTTGTCCCACGCCCGGCGCAGCCCCATCTCGAAGCACTCCGCCAGAAAAGCAAACACGTCGAACACTGTGGATTTCCCGCTGCCATTGGGTCCAAGCAAGACGGTGAGCGGTGAGAGATTGTTGAACTCCACGTCCCGCAGGACTCGAAAGTTCTGTACTTTCAGGTACTCAACACGAGGGGGCAAGGCAGGCTTGTTTACCGGCTTTCTCCCCCTATCTTTTTCGTGATGATTCATTGCCTCACCTCAGCGTATCACCCGTCAATCCATCCCTGTTCGTGCAACCGCTGAGCAGCAAGTTCGATCTGAGCCGGGGTGAACTGCCTCTTGCGCTGGTTCCAGACCTGTACCTGTTTCACAACGTCCTTCAGCTCGCGGGCACCTTCCTTCACGATCACCCAATGCACCGTAGTGAGCAGTTCCAGCCCCAGTGGTGTCTCAAACCCTTCAACCAACTGAACAACCCGCTCAAGGCGTTCCTGCGTGGCCGGATGGGACATCAGGAAGCTTTCGGCATCGCGCACCGCGCCGGGAACCAGGCGCAACGGTTTGTTTGGAGAGTCCCTCCCGTCGGCGTAGCCCGCGATCAGGTGACCCTCTATCGTCCGCAGCACGTGGCGCAAATTCTCCGCATAGGGTCCATAGGGGGCCTTCACGTAGCGCAAGCGCAGCGGCTCGCCCGCTGCCTGTAGGAGGTACATCAGCTTGTGCACCTCGAGCAAGGTGATGGTCGGATCGAGGAGCGCGGCGAGATACCGGTTCATCAGGCCCACCAGTGCGGCGCGGCCCGCTGTCATCTTGGGAACAGGGGTGGATCGGTTGGCGCGGCCGTCGCCCAGCGAATCCCATGGCTCAAAGATAGTCACCTCCACCTCCGGCAAGTCCGCCAAGGCGTTCTCGATGCGCGGTCGCACCTCAGCCCAGTTGAGCCCGCCCAGCCCGCTGCCCAGAGGCGGGATGGCGATGGAGCGGATGCGGCGGGAACGAATCTCCTCTACCAGAGCGGCCAGCCCAGCCTCGATGTCCTCAATGCGGCTTTTACCCCGCCAGTGCCGCTTGGTGGGAAAGTTGATGATGTACCGAGGCGTGGTGAGGCGGCCTGTGTCGAACACAAACATGCGGCCGGGCTGAACCTCGCCACGGCGGCAGGCGGCAGCATAGGCCTTGTAATTGTCTGGGAACGCCTCCTTGAACCGCAGCGCGATGCCGCGGCCCATCACGCCCACGCAGTTGACGGTGTTGACGATGGCCTCGGCCTCAGCCCCGAGAATATCGCCCCGCACGTAGCGGATCATAAAGCCTCCCCCTCTCAATAGTACCAACTCGGGATGACTTCAAGAAGCGGCCTGTGCTGTGCGGACGCCAACGCCTGTGACGCACGGTAGTATATCTTCTGCGAACGCACCCCGACACGCCGCACCAGCCACCATGGAAAAAACTCGTGCACCAGGAACTCGGCCTGCTTGCTATCCTTGACCACCGGGTCGCGAAAGTCTGTTGCTGCGACCGCCTCCCAGTTGATTTCATCGAGATGATCCAGCCGGTTGCGAAATTCCGTGTAGGCCGCCCCAGCATTGGAGAGGCTGAAGGCCCAGCGTCGGCCCTGCGAGTCAGCCCAGCTTACAACCTCTCGCAGATCGGCCTCGAGATGCACGATTGGCTCCTGCCCCTCTCGATATGTGAGTTCTGGTTGGTTGCCGCAGTGGATCACGTACAGCATGATCGAACGCGGACAAAAATAGAACGGCACATAGTCGCCGACGTAATCGCCCGGGTGACACTTTACCGGCAGCCTTAGTCTGCGCTGCTTGATGTGGTTAAAACCGATGGATGCCGCTGGCCCGCCTTGCCCCATCATTTTCGCATCGGACCACAAGCCACCCGCTTGGATAATGGATGGCAGGTTGTCCACATGGGTGATGTGGTAAATCCGTGGCTGAGCGGGCACCAGGTTCAAGCCTCCACCTCCTCTTCAACCGCACCGAGACCCAAATTCTCTTCATCCTCACCACCACCGGCCAACGTCTCCGCCTCGTCCAGGGCAGCAAGCTCTGCCCCCTCCTCGAGCGGCTCCTCCGGCAACCGTGCCGCTATCTCGCGCACATCCACCTTGCCGGTGACCACATCAGCGATGAGGCGCTCGCGGTATTCGCGCAGCAGTTCAATTTCGCGGCGGGCGGCAGCGATGACAGCGTCGATCTTGGCGGTTTGGGCGTCGAGGTATTCGACGATAGCACACCTTTCTTTAGGCGGGGGCAATAAACACGGTAAATGGGTCACGATATTCGTATTAAGAATCGGAATTGTCGCAGTTGAAGCGTTTTCGCGGAGCCATGATTCACTAAACCGCAGTTGTCTCAGAAGAAATACACACGTCTTCCAATCATAAGGAAGTTCAAAAGCTGTAATTTGTTGATTTGTCGTCCCATCTTGTTCCATCAGGGTCATTCGTCCTGCAGTTGCGCCAATAACGATAACTAACAATGCAGGACCATGGATTAGTCTAGCCACACCGTCTTCAATGGCAGCATTTGAAACGAAACGAATAGGAGCAGAAACTATCTCGCCCGAGTCAAAACTCGAAGGGCTATACCACGGAATAGTTCCTCCCATGTAATAAAAGTTCTTGGTTGTTGGAGGGGTCGCTCCGTTCCGGTAGCACTTCGCAAGCCACTTCAAGGGCAAAATCTCCCAATGCGCCGGCACCTCGCACAGCCACTCCACACCGGAGGGCTTGTAGGCCGGATAGGGTTGGCCGGTGCGGATGTCGATCTTGCCGGTAACGGCCTGGTGGATAAGGGCCTGCTTGTACTCCTCCAGCAGCTTAATCTGCCGCTGCCGCGCCCTGATCACCCGCAGAATCCGCCGCTCCGCCCAGTCCAGAAACCGCACGATGGCGGTTTGTTCGGGGAGAGGCGGAACTGCGGCAATCCTCTTGTATGCATCTTCTCGGTCAAGGCCCGGTACAGCAGAGTCCTTTGATAACTCATCAAGCCGTAGCCACTCAAGTAAATAGTAAAGCCAGTGAATCTCTTCCGTCGTGAAACGTGAATCTACAAAGAAGGTAGTGTCAATTGCGAACACAGGCTCACAAGACAGATTGACTTTACCGAACGATCCCTTTCTGCCAATTACAATGCAGGGTGCCTTCGTGTTGGCTATGGAGTGAGTCCCCACACGTCCGTTGGAACCATAGACAGGCACCGGCCCATCTTGTCGTACGTTCGTAGCGAGTGCGTCTCCGTACGCAAGTCGACAAATCCTCTTCAAACGCCGAACTTCCCAGTGTGCCGGCACCTTTCCCAGCCACTCCACGCCGGAGTCTTTGTAAGCGGGATAGGGTTTAAGTCCTTCGATCATCCGAGCACCTCGAACCAGCGTTTGATGCGCAGGGCCATGAGCCGTCGCCGCTCAGCCAGGAATGTTTCGTAGTCCGGCACCTGGCCATCCATGAGGCTTATCGGCAGGCAGTTCTCCTCGAAGTTTTGCCGCAGGGTATCCGGGTCGGTGATGCCGCCGTAGCGCTTGGGGCCGCCGTTCACCTGTTCGGCAATCTCCTTAAAGTAGACCTGCGGCGGCTTGTCGCCGATGGCGATGTTGATTTCGCTTTGTGCCATAACGAAGTTGGCGATCTGGTTGTAGCGGCCTCGGTTCAGCCCCTGCTGTTGTAGGTACCGGCGCGGGAAAATGTGATGCTTGTCGCCACGGTTGAGCAGGAGATCCCGGACGGTGATGTCCCTAGAGAGGAAACCCCTGTCGCCAAGGCGCGCCTGGGCGGCCAGATAGGCGATGAAGTACGGACTTTGCAACGAAGATGTATCCATGTGCTGGGGCAGCACCCCTGTCCAGAAACTCTCGGGCAACTCGCTTTCGATGACCGCTGCGACGTACTGCTTAATGCCTCGGCTTGCCATTTGGCGTATGTCCTGATCAAAGGCGGACTCGGGACTACCGGTATAACGTCCGGTGAGGATGGACATCACGTACCAGCGCCGCACCAGCCGCTCCAGCTCGTCAGCGGGCAGGCCCTCGGCCCGTCCCCGCAGGTAGAGGATGTAGGCAAAATTGACCGCATTCCGGCTCGTGATTAAGTCAGAAGTCACAAAGCCCGCCGAGCGCAGGATCATGGTCAAGCGCTCGAAGTGGGTCTTGTTCATGAAGGCCTCGATACCGGCCTTCAATTTCGCAAAGGATTCCTCGGCGATGGATTCCTCGTACTCGCGGGTTTCGAAATTGCGTCCCGAGAGTAGTGCCACCAAATCCTGCAGCTTACCTCTGCCAAACTGAAAGGTAAAGGCCACGCGCAGCACATCGGTGTATGTGGGGTCGTAGAGGTCGTCGTTGACATCCTTAAGCCACTTCATCTTCGGCCAGAATTCGCTGGCAACGAAGAGGGGATCATTCTTTTCGATCTTCGATGCGAACTCCGGAGCGACCGCGAGGTGGCAGAAATAGTCAATTGCTTTGCGTAGTAGATTGCCGCCGTACTTTTCGTTAACCGCGATCTTGGACATGGCGAAGTCTGCCTGGGAGAGTTCGACGCCGGCAGAGTTCACACGAATGAAGATCTCGGTTACGGTCTCGATGTCGAGATCCTCTGCAAGTTCGATCAAGCCGATATGGTTATTGACAATTTTCTTTAGACGTTCGAGTACTCGGCCAACTTGCTTTCGGTCGGCCTCGGGATTACGCGTAATATAATCATCGACAAAATCACCAAGGTAAGCATCGGGTACGAATAGGCGGCTGATGTCGGCAATCCATGCCCTATCCTTTGCGATAGCGGGGTTGTGAACCTCAAAGCGCTCCTCGACAGGGTGGAAGGCGATGCGGATACGCACCGTCTCATAGTCTTTCGCCAGCACTTCATGACCAAGCACGGCCGCCATCAGCGCTGTTACTCGCTGCTGACCATCGATGAGGATGCGCTTTCCCGCTGAGGTGGTACCGTCCTTGAGTTTGACGTTGGGATTGCGCCAGGCAATTAGGTAGCCCACCGGGTAACCCTGGTAGAGCGAATCAATGAAATTACGCACCTTGGTCGAGTCCCACACGAAAGGACGCTGAATCTCCGGGATGGCGATCTCGCCTGATTTCACCCAGGCCAACAAGGTTTCAATAGGGTGCGGGGTGACAGAATACCGCTGCGTCGCCATTAGCCGCGCCCTCCCAAAATCTCCGCCAACAACCCCTCGGCCTCCCTCTCCACCGCCAAAAGATCGGCGCGGATTTCCTCTAGCGGCCGCAGGGCCTTGGGCTTGTAGAAATAGCGGTTGAAGTTGATCTCGTAGCCCACCTTGATGCTTTCTGGATCGTACCAGGCATCTGGCGCGTAGGGTAGCACTTCGCGGTGCAAGAAGGCCTCGATGGCTGTGCGCTCGTCCTCTTTGCTCGGCAGGTAGCCGGGCGCATGGCAGGCGGCGCACTCGAGGAAGGGGATCTGCTCGGTGTCCCGCAGTTCTGTGTCCGGCTCGTACTCCACCACGCGCGTCTTGCCCTGAATGGTGGCCTCGAACAGGCCGCGCAGCGGATCGGGGGCGGTGCCGGGTTGGTGAATCTTCTTGATGACTGGTGGCGCATCGTCGGCACGCTCGGCCTTTTCCAGAAGCGACTTGATCTCCTTGGGGGTGTAGGTGCGCTCGGGATCGATGCCCTTCAGGCGCAGGGGGCGCTCGACCGTCACCTTCCAGTAGCCGAACGCGGCATTGGGGAAGATCTTGGACTGCTCGGTCTCCTCGAATTTGATGAAGGTATCGACAATGCGGCGGATATCTTCTTCGGAAAGTTCACAGTTTTTCTTGCCCAGGTTCTTGCGCAGGGGCTTATACCACTGCGTGGCATCGATGAGTTGCACGCGGCCTTTGCGGTGCTCGGGCTTGCGGTTCGTGAGCACCCAGATGTAGGTGGCAATACCGGTGTTGTAGAACATGTTGAGCGGCAGGGCCACGATGGCCTCGAGCCAGTCGTTCTCGATGATCCAGCGGCGGATGTTGCTCTCCCCCTGGCCGGCATCCCCCGTAAACAGCGACGAGCCGTTGTGCACCTCGGCGATGCGGCTGCCGAGTGGGGTGTCGTGCTTCATCTTGGAGAGCATATTCGCCAAAAACAACATCTGCCCGTCGCTGGAGCGGGTGATCAGCGACAGCTCCTCGCCCCGGTGCTGCACAACAAAGCGCGGATCCTTGATGCCAGACCTACCGCCCATGCGCTCCAGGTCGCTTCTCCAGCTCTTCCCGTAGGGCGGATTGGAGAGCATGAAGTCGAAGGTGCGGCCGGGGAAAGCGTCGTTGGAGAGGGTGGAATGTTCGGGGCCGCCCACGATGTTGTCGGCGGCCTCGCCCTCGCCCTTGAGCAGCAGGTCGGCCTTGCAGATGGCGTAGGTTTCGGCGTTGATCTCCTGCCCGAAAAGATGCACCGAGACCTGTTTGCCCCGCTCTTTGGCCAGATGCAGGAGGGTTTCCTCGGCCACCGTGAGCATCCCGCCGGTGCCACAGGCGCCGTCGTAGAGCAGGTAGGTGCCGTCGGTGATCCGGTCGGCAATCGGCTCGAAGATCAGGCGGGCCATGAGCCGGACGGCATCGCGCGGGGTCCAGTGCTCGCCAGCTTCTTCGTTGTTTTCCTCGTTAAAACGGCGCACCAGCTCCTCGAAGATGGTGCCCATGGCATGGTTGTCGAGGCCCGGCAGCCGGACGGTACCGTCGTCGTTGAGCACTGGATCAGGACTCAGGTTGATGGACGGGTCGAGGAACTTCTCGATGAGCGCGCCCAGGGCGTCGGCTCTGGCCAGACGCGAAATCTGGTTGCGGAACTCGAAGTTGTCGATGATCTCCTGCACGTTGGGCGAGAAGCCATCGAGGTAGGCACGGAAATCCGCCTCCAGCTGTTGCCGGCTCGAGCGTGCCTTGAGGTCGCGCAGGGTGAAAGGCGAGGTGTTGTAAAACGCTTGTCCGGCAGCCTGACGCAAAGCAGCGTCCTGGTGCACGATGCCCGCTTTGTCGAGCGAAGCTTTCATCTCGAGCACAGCCTGCTTGGTGGGCTCCAGCACCGCATCAAGCCTGCGGATCACGGTCATGGGGAGAATGACATCTCGGTACTTGCCGCGTACGTACAGGTCGCGGAGGACATCATCGGCGATGCCCCAGATGAAATTGGTGATCCAGGTGAGTTGACCGTTTTCCATGTCAATCTTTCCTCCAGAAGGGACGGTACATTACGAACGCCAGCGGCACGCCGTACTTCCAGCGCTTGCCCTCCCGAAGGTGCTTCCCGCAGGCCTCAAGCGGCAGCCAGAAGATGTTATCCGCCCGGTACTCGCCTGCCTGCCGCGCCCCTCCTGCCTGTCCGCGGGACGCAGGCAGGTCGGGGTCCTTGGGGTCCGCGCCCTGAGCACGTTCGGCCTCGAGGCGGGCGTGGTGCTCCTCGAAGGCGTCGGAGATGTACTTCAAGAAGATGAGGCCGAGCACCACGTGCTTGTACTCGGCGGCGTCCATGCTGCCGCGCAGGGCGTCGGCCATCTGCCAAAGCTGGGCTTCATAACCTACCGTGGCAGAACTGGCCTGGGCGGTTTCTACGGGGTTCTTTCGCTTCGCCAAGAAATACCTCCTGGATCGGGGTGCGGGAAGGATATAAAGACTCAGGCTTCAGCTGCACGCGCGGGTGCATCCGCCCATCTCGTGAACGGTCTGAACCCCCAGGTCTCGAGGGGGGAACAGTGGGAGGTTCCGACGGAAAGTGACGAACGCACAGTACAGTACAAACCTCTTTTGTCGTTTCCCAAACACACCTAAAGCACTTTTTACTTTGTTCATACAGTTCACGAACGTCATATACACTTCTTTTTATCTCTTTCCCCTCGAGCTTAAAGCGCTCTCTTTCCACCTCTGTTGCACTGAGATGCTCACCCTCCTATGATTACTATTATGAACGGAATGAACACCGCCTCGCTAGCTCCTCTGCTAGGTCTCGGGGAGCGGGCGACCTATAAGGTCATCCACATGTACGAGCAGGTCTATGGTCGCCTGCCCCGCCATAACCGCGTCATCCGGGTTCCCGCCGAGGCCGCCGACCGCATCCGCGAGGCGCGGGATCTGGTGGCCTCGGGCCGCGCGGCTTCCTACAAGGACGCCTTCCACTTGCTCAAAGGGGGTGCGGTGCTCACCCCCGACGACCGCGAGCGGATCTACAAGTCCTTAGAGCGGCTTTTGGAGCAGGCCGAGGCCCTCGACCCCCTCCTGGCCCTGGTGGGCTACCTGAGGGAGGAGGTGGACATCCTGCGCTCGGAAATCGATCAGATTCGCCTCGTCCTCTACGGGGCGCAGATGGATCAGATCGCCCGGCAGGATGCCGACATTCGCAAGCACCTGCGTCCGCCCCGGCTCCTCCAGGCCACCCTGGCCGCCCGCGATCTACAGTCCCAGGGAGGGGTGTCTACCCCGGAGCCTGTGGAAACATCCGAGGAAACACCCGAGGAGACACCCGGAGACACCCCCAAGCGCTCGGTCTGGGATCTGAAGTGGGAGCGCTGGAGAAAAAGGATGGAGGAAGAGGAGAAGGAAAAGAACAAGTGACGGTTTGGAAACCGTGGACGGTGTACACCGTAGACAGTGGACAGTGGAAACTGTGAACCGGAAACCGTGGACAGTGGAAACTGTGGACTGTGGACACAGAACCGGAAACCGTGGACGGTGAACGGGGGGAGAGGAAACCGTGAACTGTGTACACCGTGGACAGAGGAAACAGGAAACAGTGGACAGTAGACACCCAACCCCAAGGCCCCGTAGAACGAACCCACACCCCGCCAGCCCTGGCGGGGTTATTGGTATTACCGTGGACTGTGGAAATCCCGTCCAGGACAGAATAAACAGGGGGGTGTTTACGAAGGGTGAACACTGGAAACAGTAGACCGTGGACGGTGGACGGAAACCGTGGACGGTGGACGGTGGAAACAACAGGAGACAGTAGACGCTGAACAGAGGAAACAGGAAACAGTAGACCGTGGACGGAAACAGGAAACACGGAAACCGGGACTGAGGAAACAGGAGACAGGAGGTTCCTCGGAGACATGTCTCTGGTAGGTCTCATTGCAGGAGCCGTGCGGCCTCCTCGAGGGAAGCCAACACCCGCACCTTCCCTTCCGGGTCGGTTACAGACACCGTGCCGCTGAAGGGGGGCAAAAACTTTATCAAATACCACCTGCCGGCAACCTTGAAGCGGTACAGGTTCCCGAACCCCCCCTCGTCCACCACGGCCACCCTTGAGCCTCGGGGGGGCAACTCCGGTACCCGTTGCCAGTGGACAGGGCACCCCGAGGGGTCGGGGTCACGGGTTGGCATCTCTTTACCTAGAAAATGCACTGACGCACTGACACTTGAGGGGTTTTCCTCGTCCTGTACGGCGTTAGTGACCGTCAGTGTATGCACTGACGGCACACTGACACTCACTGACGCAGGGGGGGTGGTGTCAGTGACCGTCAGTGCGGTGTCAGTGTGCACACTGACGCTCGTTTGCCCCGTCCTGGACGTGTTTTCTGCCCCTAGCGTCAGTGTGTCAGTGTTTTTGGAGAGTAGAGCGTGCACAAGCTCGAGGGCTTGATGGGGGTCGGTGAGGTTAGGCATGGCTACCCTCCCACAATCGGGGGTTGGGAATCCAGGCTTTACCGTCCCGGCGTAGCCACCCCCTAGCTTCTAGTTCGCCCAAAGCCCGCTCAACCGCGCCAGGGTCGGTTAGTCCCTTCCAGTTGCCCCGCAGGATGTCCCGGACGGTGAAGCGCTCGTAGGTGAAAGCGCTCCTGGTCTGGGTGCGCTCGAGGATGCGCTTAGCGAGGGCGTGAGCCCCTTGAATCTCCGGGCGGATGGCCTCCCACCAGGTGTACAGGGCGTGGTCGCGGTACAGGTTAGCTAGGGCGATAGCGCGGGCGGTGCTTAGCGGGCGGATGTGGTGGCGCGAATCCTCCACTGCCTCGCGTCCTGAGTCCCCCCACCGTCCGGCAAGCTCAAGCAACATAGACAGCTTTGCCACCAGCCCCCCTTGCTTCTCGAGCAGCGAGCGCTTGAGGGTTGGGGTGCTTGCTTGACGGGACTCCCTGGCGGTCTGCTCTTGCCATTGCAGGTACAGCTCTTGGGCCTCGGGGGCAAAGGTCATCACCGGGCGGGTGATGCCAGGGCGTAGTTCTACCTGGGGGTAGCTCAAGCCGTGGGTGGTAATCTGCCACAGGTTGTACAGCAAAGCGCTGTAATCCGCTTGTAGCGTGTTTGGTGACTTTACTACCCGGCGGTATTCGCCTAACTCGCTCACCGCGAGCAGTTGGAAGCGGTGCAGCAACCCGTCATTGTTCCAGCCTTTGGCGGCCTCGAGGATGTAGCGGCGCAGGGGGCCAGGTTGCGTCCCGCCAATCAAAGATAGGGTGCACATGGGCAGGTAGTGACTGCCTCGCTTGATGCGCTTCACCGTGTGGGGGCTAAGCCCGTTCCAGAGCTTGAGATAAAACTGCCGCTCCCCGCTTTTCTCCGGCCGCTCCCAGGATGCCACCAACCCGAGTAGCTCATCCTGGAAGGTGACCAGTCCCGAGGGGTTGTGCTCGAGCAGGTCGGCGAGTTTCTCCGGCGTGATGTCGTGGCAAAGCAGGGCCCGCTCAGCCGGGGGGTGCAGGTCGTCCTCGGTCACCGGGTCACCCTTCTTGCGGGTTCTGCGGTCTATCTCCCACTCGTCCAGCGCTCGTTGATTCTCCCGGTGCAGTTCAGCCTCAATCGCGTGCAAGGGGGCAAAGGCCCGCTCCATTACCGGGGACTTTTTGCTTCCCGGCTCTCCCACCAAAAGCCCCCACAGGTTGCCGGCCTCGAGCCAATCAGGGTCAGCCTCGGGGTCGGGGGCTACCAACACGCGGTTGCCTACCACCCCAGCCAGGGCGACAAGCGCAGCGGTAGCGGTAAACTCCACCGGTGCGTTCATTCGCTCGGCGGTATCCACTGCCCAGGGCCCCAGCGGTTGAGGGAGCAGCTTCAACGCATCGAAGCTCGGAAGGGTGGGAACCTCCAGCCCGTCCAGCGCTTCCGGTTCGGGCCAGACTTCCTCAAGCCCCACCTCGGGGGCATTGCTCAGCAGGTCACGGGCGGTCATGCCACACCCCCCAGCATGTCCAGCCAATCTGCCCCGGCCTGCGGTGGAGTAGCCAGCCGCACCCTTCGGCCTTCCGAGAGCAACCTACGGGCCAGGGCGTTAGCGGCCTCGAGCCCGGCCCTATCGTGGTCGGCGGCTACCACCACCTCGCGGGCCTCGAGGGGTAGCTCCACAGCCGCCAGCCCACCAGCGCTCACACAGGCCCACGTAGCCCAGCCGGTGGCCTCCCTGACGGCAAGGGCGGTTTCGATGCCTTCGGCCAGGGCCAGGGGTTTACTGGCCTCGAAGGGGAAGAGTCGGATGCTCCCACCCAAGGGGTGTGAACCCCTCGCTAAGCGCTTGCTCGCCCGTCCCGAGCCATCGGGCAGCAGTACGGTTAGGTGCATACCGCAAAGCTCACCCCTGGCATCCAGGACGCGGGCGAGCATCACCGGTTGCTCTCCCCATAAGGCCAGCCGCAAGCTAGGGGGTGGGGTGATGCTCAGCCCTCGAGCACGTAGGTAGGTCTTGAGCAGGGGGTGATTGGGCGTTGCGGATGCCCACCAACGCTCCCACTTCTCGCGGGCCTCAGTGGGGGCTGTAGGCCGCTCAGGGGCTACCGGGCGGTAGCAGTGGGCCTCCCAGGGCTTGTTCTCCCTCGAGTACAAATCCCGCCAGGTGAGCCCGACAGCCGAGAGTACCGCGTCAGGCGTGCAACCACCGAAGCAGTAAAGCAGCAACCTATCGCCCTTGAGGGCAACCGAGAGGGCCTTGTTTTTGCCCGAACCGTGAGCCGGGCAGGTAGCCAGCCACCTACCCTGTCCGGCGGAGTGGACGATAGCCAGCCGCGTGAGCAGCACCTCGGGTTCGGGGGTGCTATAATTAGTGAAGCGGCGCATAGCACACCCCTAACGCTCCCCGCCCTGCCCGGCGGGGGTCTGTACATCTTTACCCTCGAGCCACGCGTGCAGAGCCGCAGCGGGGATGAGCCAACGGTTGCCGAGTTTGCGAGCTGGAATCGCGCCTTGCCGAATGTATCGGTCGACGGTGTTGAGGTGGATACCAAGAAGCTCTGCCACCTCCCGGCGGGAGTAAGCGAGTTTTTTGTTGTCCTGCACGAGCAAACCTCCGTTTGTACGGAGGCCGGAATAACCGGCCTAGCCTGTAGCCATCACGGGATAAAACCCGTCGCCTACAGCGTTAGACCGAGGGTGCGTTAGGTTGGATTGTTGGGATTAGTACTAGCGGTTCGGGTGGGGGTGGGTGTTCATCGTGGGTGACGTACCATGCGGATAGCGACATTATATTAATCCGTGTACCAAGCAAAATAACAATAAACGCCGCCACCGGCTGGCCCAATTTTCCCAGCCAGATCGATGCTAATTGCATCATGTAGGTATGAAATGCCTCTGCATGTAAATGCAATATACAATGCCTAGTGTGTTGGATATCGTCATAGTCTATCAGATATTCGCACTCCGCCTCTACAAAGCCCGAACCGGTATACTCCCTGACGAATAATCGGAGTATATCGCCCCGAACCAAAAATTCATGGCGGCGTAATAGACTCCAAAAAAGTGCTGACCACGGACTGTGGAACACGGTCTTTTTGGGCGAGGGAAAGCACGAATGGACCAGCATTTGTAGAGCCATGGGCGAGAATCGCACCCGGCGTATCCCCGGCTCTGCCGCCACCACGGTTTTAATTTTGTGCTGAGACTGCAAAACTCTTGCGACAGCGAGCTGGTGGGCGCGGCGCGTGTTTTGCAACTGGCGCCAGCTGCGAACCAGCATCTTATCCATCACCCAACACTATACCACATATTGTTATACCATCAAGCGTGCCCTACAACATTTAGTACCCCCAGGCAACCACTTTGACCCCAAATCTGACCCAAAAAAAGTCACACGACCCCAAAAAATGACCCTAAACCGGAGGTGTTCCAATGTGTGTGAAAGTGTAAGGAACCGCTTTTAGAACAATGTTTTTGTGGGTCAGGGTGTGGCATTGTTTTAGCCTGGAGCCACCTCATAATCGTGGTGTCGTGGGTTCGAGTCCCACCGCCGCCACCAGCAAGGGAAGGCAAAGCTTCACCCCCCGGTAGCGTGGCCGGGGGGTGTTGCCGTTAGCGAATGGTTAGCTTATCCCTTCAGGCCTCCCCTCGAGGCCCCGCCACGTCCTCAGGGTCCAGGACCCACCCCCGGCGCTCCTCCTCCAGGAGGTGCCGGTAGACGGCCAGGGTGATGTTGGGGTTGGCGTGGCCCATGCGCTCGGAAACGAGCTCCACCGGGGCCCCGTTGGCCAGGAGGAAGGAGCCGTAGGTGTGCCGGAGGTCGTGGAGCCGGAAGTGGGGGAGGCCCAGGGCCTTCCGGATGCGCTCCAGGGCCTTGTTCAGGCTGTGGGGGTGGATGGGCCTGCTTCCATCCGCCTCGAGGCTCGGAAAAACCCACCTGTCCTGAAGCTCCTCGGGGGAGAAGCCCTGCCTAAGCCACAACTCCCGGTAAGCCTTCACCCGCTGGAGGGTCTGGTGAGGGATGGGCACGGCGCGCCCGCCCTTGGCGGTCTTGGGGGCGGTCAGGAGGAGCTCCTTGCCGTTTTCCGTCCAGGCCCGGCGTACGGTGAGGATACCCGCCTCGAGGTCCAGGTCCTCCCACTTCAGGCCCAAGACCTCCCCCCGCCGGAGGCCGCAGGCCAGGCAGAGGCGGAGGGCCAGGGCGGTGCGGGGGTCCTTGTGATGGTCCAGGGCCTTGAGGAAGGCGCTCACCTCGTGGGGTTCCAAGGCCCTCGCCGCCTTCCCCTGTCCCTCTCCCTTGGGCGCCCGCACCTTCACCGGGTCCACGGGGTTGCGGGCGATGACCTCGAGGGCCAAAGCTTCTTCAAAGACCTGGTGGAGCCTCTGCCTTACCGCCCGCACCGTGCGGAGGCTGTACCGCCCCTTCAGCCCTTCCAGCACCCCCCGGATGTGGGAGGGCTGGACCGCTTGGAGGCGCAAGGAGCCGAAGGGGTCCGGGGTCTTGGGGTCCTTGAGGGAAGGGATGGCATGCCCAAGGTCCTGGAGGTAGAGGGCTAAGGTGCGGGGGCGGACCTCCTGGGCCTTGCCCTCAAGCCACCTCGAGGCCCACTCCCGCACGGTGATGGCCTCCGGCGAGCCCAAGAGGCCCTTGTGGAGCCGCGCCGCCTGCTCCACCCGCCAAGCCTCCGCTTCCTTGCGGGTGGGGAAGACGCGGGTGAGCTTTCGGGGAAGGCCCGTAGCGGGGTCGTGGCCCACGGTGAGCTGGGCTACCCACCGCCCCCGCCTCCGGTCGTAGAAGACCGTGCCCGTGCCCTTCCCGCCCCGCCGCTTCACGCCTACTCCTCCGGGGGGTCAAACCAGTAGTGCGTGGCCTTGAGCCCGGCCAGCATGGCCTCCCCCCGCTCCTTGGGGGTGAGCTCCTCGAGGACCCGGAACATGTGCTCGGGCCCCCGTAGCCGTACCATCCGGCTTTCCTCCTCGGGGCCTAGGGCCTCCACCCCCAAGAGCTTGAGCCGCACCCGCAGGGGAAGCCGCACCCGCTGGAGATGAGCGCCGCGCATGAGTCCATTATCGCGCCTCACGCCAAGCCTTCGCTTCCCGTCGGCTCCCCGTCGGCTTCCTTCGTTTTCCTTCACCCCAGCGCCGCCTTCCCCTCGCCTTCCTCCGCCTTTCGTCGGCTTCCTCCGCCTTCCATTGACCGGAAGGGGGAGGGCCCGCTACCCTAGGGCTATGGTCTGCAAGCGAATACCCCTCGAGGCCTGAGGCGCTTTGGGGCGCTTCAGGGAGGGGTTGGGCACGGTCCGCAAGGGGGCCTTGGGGGCGTAGCTCAGGCAGGTGAGAGCGGCGGTCTTATAAACCGCAGGTCGCGGGTTCAAGTCCCGCCGCCCCTACCAGGCGAGGGGGCGTTCCCGGAAGGCACAGGGGGCCGGATTCATAACCCGGCTGATGGGGGTTCAAATCCCCTCGCCCCCACCAAAGGCAGGGCCTAGCCCTGGGGCTAGGCCCTACTCCTTTTCGCCCAGCTCACCCCTCAATGGGGGCCTCGAGGAGGGGGGCCTGAAGAAGGGCGTTTTGCAGGCGCTTTTGGGCCACCTCGTACCAGGAGGCTTCCCGCTCCACCCCGATGAAGCCCCGCCCCAGCTGCAAGGCCGCTTCCCCGGTGGAGCCCGAGCCCATGAAGGGGTCCAAGACCACCTCGCCGGGCCTCGAGGCCAGCTCCACCAGCCAGCCCATGACCCGCACGGGCTTCTGGTGGGGGTGGCCCGCGGCCTCCCTGTCCCTCCCGGGGCGGGGGGAGGAGGCCAGGAGGTAGTCCTTGCCC
>NZ_QWKZ01000037.1 GCF_003574085.1 Meiothermus luteus
GGCCAGGAAGGCCCCGCCCACCGTGGCCATGACCGCCGATATACCCCAGGCCACCGCCACCACTCGAGGGGCGTTGATGCCCAGGGCTAAGGCCGCAGTTTCGCTCTCGGAGATGGCCCGCAGCAGGATGCCGTAGCGGCTGTACTTGAGCATGGCGATGAGAAGCAAGGCCAGCGGAAGGGCCAGGATCAGGCTCCAGACTGCTTTAGACGAGAGGAAGACCTCCCCTAGCCTTAGGGCCAGGTTGGGCACCTCTTTGGGGAGCTGAAAGGCATCTGCGGTGCCCATGGCCTTCTGGTCAGGGCCCCAGATGAGCAGGGTGGCCCCGTCCAGGGCCGAGGCCAACCCAATGGTGGCCATGATCACCGCCACCACGTTGCGGCCCAGCAAGGGCCGCACAAAGACCCGCTCCACCAGCACCCCAAAGGCAAAGGCCAGGGGCAGGGCCAGCAGGATGGCGGGCAGGAGGGAGAAGAAAAGGGAAAAGGTGTAGGTGAGGTAGGCCCCTATGAGCAGGAACTCGGCGATGGCGAAATTAACCACGCTGGTTGCACGGTAGACCAGCACAAAGCCCGCCGCGATGACCGCATAGAGGGCTCCATTGGCCAGACCGTTCAGGGCGGTTTGTAGGTTAAGCGCGAGGTCCATATCGCTTCAAATTCTTCCCGGGGGCGGTTGGGGGATGCGGTTCATCCCCGGCTCGAGGCAAGCGGGCCCCCGGGTTGGGGAGTGGCGGGCGGGCTTTAGACCTTGGTGCCGTCAATCCAGTCGCTGATGGCGTCAAAGCGGCCATCGCGTACGTTGGCCCGGTACAGCTTGGTGAAGGGCAGGCGGTGGTTCACCCAGCGCAGGTTGCGGGCCTGGCCGCCTGCGTTGTAGTCGCCCAAACCCTCCAGGGCCTCTATCATCCCTGGGCGGGTGAGCTTGCCGGCGGCGTGGGCCCGGCGCATGGCTTCGGTGATTACATCCATGGCCATCCAGGAGCCCATGTAGTAGGTGGTGCGGTAGGAGAGGTCGCGCCCTTTGGCCCGGCGCAGCGCCCGGATTTGCTCCACAGCCGGCACCGTTGCGTCGTAGTAGTAGGCGTTGTGGTAGGTCACGATGAAGCCGTCCGCCGCGGCGCCGGCCCGCTGCATCAGGGCCAGCTCCGCCGAGTAGTAGGTGCCCATGAAGGTGGCCCGCACCCCTTGCTCCCGCGCGGCCCGGATCAGGATGGGCTCTACGGTGAGCACATAGCCCTGGAGGATTACAAAGTCGGGCTGGGTCTGGCGCAGCTTGGTTACGATGGGGGTGGCGTCGGCGATGGCCAGGGGGGTGATTTCCTCACCTACGATCTGGAAGCCCAAGCGGGCCGCACGCTCCTTGATGAAGGGAATGGGGTCCCGGCCAAACTCGGAGTTGGAGTAGCAGAGGAATATCTTTGCCCCGCGGCCCCGTTGTAGGCGAATTTGCTGCAGGAGCGCCCCCGCCATGTCGTTGTAGGTGGGGCCGAAAACGAAGATGGTGGGGTAGGTGTTGGGGTCGGCCAGCTCGTTGGAAAAGGAGGTGGCGGTGTAGGGCAGGCGCAGCCGGGTGATCTCGGGGGCCAGGGCTTTGGAAAGGCCCGTGGAGTCGCCGTAGACAAAGACCAGCTCATCGGCGCTCTCCCGCTGCACGATGCGGTTGAAAGCCGCGGTGCCCCGGGCCACATCGTAGCCGTCGTCCTCCACGATGAGCTCGAGCCGCCGCCCTCCTATCCCCCCACTGTCGTTGACCCGGTCGGTGAAGTCCCGGAAGGCTTCCAAAGCCGCGTTTCCGGCAAAGGCAAAGGCCCCGGTAAGGGGTAGAATCGCGGCCAGCTTTACCGGCCGGGCCTGGGCCCGGGCAATCATCCAAGGGCTATACACGGCGGATGCAGCTACACCTGCTTTGAGTAGTTGCCGACGGGTCATCTTCATGGGCGTCCTCCTTCAGGTTTTGTGGTGAGACCAGAATACATGACCCAAAGAAATTTGTGTACCCGGTCCAAGACCGGTGGCGTGGGCCGCCCCTTCCCTTAGAGCCCCAGGTTGGGGAAACTGGAGGCCATGAACCCTAGCCTGACCCACCCCATCGTTCTGGAGGGCCTCCGGGTGCGGCTAGAGCCGCTGACCCTGGGCCACCTGCCGGCCCTTTTGGAGCTAGCCCAGCTCGAGGAATACCCCTACGCTACGGTTCCCAAGACCGAAGCTGGGATGCGCCGCTACATTGAGGCCGCCCTGGACGAGCAGAGTCGGGGCCTGGCCCTTCCCTTCGCCACTGTGGACAAGACCACCGGGCTTCCGGTGGGCAGCACCCGCTTTATGGCCTTTGAATACTGGCCTTGGGAGCCGGGCAGCCCCCACAGCCGCCCCGGCTGCCCCGATGCGGTGGAGATAGGGCACACCTGGTTGGCCCCTCACGCCCAGCGCACCGGCATCAACCTCGAGGCGAAGCTGTTGATGCTGCAGCACGCCTTTGAGGTCTTCCAGGTGCGGCGGGTAACCCTGAAAACCGATGCCCGCAACCTTCGCTCGCGCCAGGCCATCCTTGGGCTGGGAGCGGTTTTTGAGGGGGTCTTGCGGGCCCATCGCCCAGCAGCCGATGGGGGTGTACGGGACAGCGCCATGTACAGCATCCTGGCCGAGGAGTGGCCTGCGGTCAGGGCCCGCCTATTGAACCGCTTGGGCCGCTAAGTGGGGGTTATTTGCGCGGCGGTTGGCTGGGCCGGATGTCCAGCTCGCTCACGGTGATGCGGGGATCGCTTTGGAGCAGATATAAAACCGCTTGGGCTACGTCCTGGGGCTGGATTTTCCAGGTGGCCCCGGTGGGGTTCCCCGCAAAAGGGGTGTCTACCGAGCCTGGTAAAACGCTGCTGACCCGGATGCCGTGGTAGCGCAGGTCAATTAGGGCGGCCTCAGAGAGGCCCAGAAGGCCGAACTTGCTGGCGTTGTAGGCGGCCCCTCCGGCGAAGGCGCTCTTGCCGGCCATGGAGCCGATGTTGATGATGTGGCCGCCGCCTCGGCGGAGCATGGCCGGTACGGCCGCTTTGATGGCGTAGAAGGGGCCGGTGAGGTTGGTGTCAATGACCTGCCGCCACTCCTGTAGGCTTAGCTCGTGAACGGGCTTGAAAATGCCTATGCCGGCGTTGTTGATGAGGTAGTCCAGCCCGCCAAAGTGGGCCTCGAGCTGGGCTACCGCCCGCTCCACCTCCTCGTAGCGGGTGACGTCGGCAGGCAGGGGCAGGCTGTTGCCCAGCTCTGTGGCCAAGCGGGCCAGCTTTTCCTGGCTGCGGGCCAGAAGCCCCACCCCCACCCCGTGGGCCACAAGCTGGCGGGCTATCTCCAGGCCGATTCCAGAGGAGGCCCCGGTGACCAGGGCCACTTTTCCACGCAGGCTCAACATGCCCCAATGATGCTTGGAAGGGGCGGCTGAGCGCAACTCAGGGTTGGACAACAATCCTTCCCCGCATGCCGAGCTGGGCGTGCCCGTCCACCGAGCAGATGTACTCTATCTCCCCGGCCAGGTTGAAGACCACCTTCTGTCGCTCCCCCGCGGCGAGGCGGCGGGTGCCAAACTGGAGCTCCGGAGGGGTGCCTGGGGCCGAGACCGCGTCGTGCACCCCCTGGTCGGCATTTACGAACTCAATGCAGCCTCCTTTGGGGAGGGTTACCCGTTCGGGCTGGAAGGGCTGGGTGGGGCCCACCATTTCCACCACCTGGCAGCCGCTGGGCTCGAGCCCGCCTTGAGGGCTGCACCCGGCGGCCAGCAGGGCCAGACCAAGAACAATCCAGACGCGCATGGTCCCAGCTTAAGGGCCAGGCCCCACAGGGGTTCTTTAGCCTTTCTTTACTCCTGCATGGGCTGTTCCTTACGGGCCAGGCCCAGCCGGTGGGCCTCTACGAGGGCCCTTAGAGCCTTGCCCCGGTGGGAGTAGCTGGCCTTTTCCTCCAGGGTCATCTCGGCAAAGGTTTTTCCCGCCTCGGGCACCCAGAAGAGGGGGTCGTAGCCAAAACCCCACTCGCCGCGCGGGGCCTCTAGAATCTCCCCCTCGGTTTCCCCGCGGTAAAGCTCCATGTAGCCGTCGGGGTAAGCAAGGACCAAAACCGCCACGAACCGGGCCTTGCGGGCCCCTGGGGGCACCCCTTTGAGGCGCTCGAGCAGGTAGACGTTTCGTTCTACGTCGGTGGTCTTGTTGCCGTAGCGGGCCGAGTAGACCCCGGGCTCACCCCCCAAGGCGGCCACCTCGAGGCCCGAGTCGTCGGCCAGGGTGGGCAGGCCGCTTTGTTTGGCGGCGTAGGCTGCCTTCAGCACCGCGTTGTCCTCAAAGGTGGCCCCCTCCTCGGGCGGCATTTTGAACGGGTAGTCCAGCAAGGAGAAAAGCGTCCACCCCAGGGGAGCCAGCCCCTCTTTGAGCTCGCGAAACTTGCCTGGGTTGGAGGTTGCGATGAGCAGGTGCATCCTCCCCATCTTAGCGGTTTTGTCCCTCGGGGGTGGGGTTTAATTGGGCGTGTACCCGCCGCACCAGCTCGGGAATTCGTTCCAGGCCCAGCTCGAGCATGGCCTGGTAAGTAGAACGGGGCACCGGACGGCCCTCGCCTGCCCCGTGCAGCTCGATGATGTCCCCGTTCCGGGTGGCCACCACGGTAAGGTCGGCCCAGGCGTTCTCGTCCTCGAGCCGGGTGAGGTCAAGCAGCAGGCTGCCGTTGCCCATCCAACCCACGCTCACCGCGGCAAACTCGGTTAAGGGCCACTCGTCTAGCTTTCCCTGCCGCACCAGCCGGTCTAGGGCCATGTGCAGCGCCGCGTAGCCTCCCAGGAGAGAGGCCACCCGGGTTCCGCCGTCGGCCTGAATCACATCGGCATCCACCACCACCGTCTTCCCAGGCAGCAGCCTCAGGTCCAAGGCGGCCCGGAAAGCCCGCCCCAAAAAGCGCTGTATCTCCGCGGTGCGCCCCGAGATTTTCTGGCGCTCCCGCTCCTTGCGCTCTTGGGTGGAGCGGGGCAGCAGGTTGTACTCGGCCATCAGCCAGCCCTGCTTGCCAGAGGCGTGGCGGGGTACTCCCTCGGTGATGGAAACGTTGACCAGAACCCGGGTCTGGCCCAGCTCAACCAGGGCTGAGCCCTCGGCGTACTGCACATAGCCCATCTGGAGCTTGAGGGGGCGTAGCTCGTGGGCCGAGCGGCCGTCCTTGCGCTTCATCGCCCGAGACTTTACCATAAGGCCCTTTGCCGCTAGAATAGGCGGGCGTGCCGGTGTAGCTCAGCGGTAGAGCACTCGATTCGTAATCGAGCGGCCGTCGGTTCAAATCCGACCACCGGCTCCAGTTTGGAACTAAACCCGAGGGTAGACCGCCCTCGGGTTTGTGTGTCCGGTAGCCCAGGCTCTTGGCGGTGAGGGCGGAGGCAGCCATCCTTGGAACCCCATCTAGCGCCAGGCACGCTCTTTAACCACCGCTTCTTGATAGCTGTTCCCGGGCCCAGGGGGCCAGCTCGGTGAGGCTACGCATGGGCGGCAGGGTTTTGGCCAGGGGCCCGTGCACCACCAGGGGTACGGGGTTTCGGGTGTGCTGAGGGTGCCAGGGCTCCTCGGCGTTGCCGTGGTCGGCGGCGATGACCAAGGTGACGGGCGGGCTGGCCTCGAGGAAGCCCTCCACGAAGCGGTCTAGCTCGCTAAAGCGGGCCTCGAGTTCGCCTGGGGCCCGATGGGCGGTGTAGTCCAGGGCCCAGTTCTCCAAAATGGTCAGGTGGTGCTCCCGGGCCAGCTCTGCAAAGCGCCGCCCTGCGGCCTTGGGTGCAGTCCAGAAAGCCGGTGGTAGGGCTAAGGGGTGGTCTAGCGGGAGCAACGTCAGCCCGGCGCAGCGGGCCGCGTAGCCGAAGGCCGAGAGGAGGTTGCGGCGGCTTTGCTGGACCCGCTCCAGGTACTCGGCTCGGTAGCCGTTGGCGTGAAGCACCCTCAGGCCCCGCCTTCTGGCCCAGACCTGGAGGCTTTCTTGGGCCAAGAGAGCCTGGAGGCTGCGTAGAGGGTGGGGGCCTTGGTGAAAACCTAGTATCTGGGCCGCGTTCTGGCCGGTGAGAAGGGCGGTCTGGCCGGTGCCGGACTGGGGCAGCCCCTCCACGCCAAGCCCGGCGTCCAAGACCCGGTAGGCCTGGCTAGGCCGGTCAGCGGGCTCGAGGCTGAACCCCTGGCTGAGGGTTTTTAGAGTGGGGAGCTCCAGGCAGCGGAGCGGGCTTCTGGGGTCGTGCGAGAGCCCCAGCCCGTCCACAAAGAGCAAGGCCAGCATACTCAGATGGCCCGGGCCAGCCCCATCTCTTCAAGGCCACGCAGGGCCTCTATGGCGTTGGGGTAGCGTTGACGCACATCCTTGGCGACCAGCCGGTTGAGGTAGGCCTGGAGCTCTTTGGTGGTCGCTAGCCCGGTCTCCGGCGCGGCCACCAGCGGGGGAGGGAGGTTGCTCAGGTGGGCCCGCATAACTTCTGCTGGGTCGCCGGTGAAGGGCAGTTCGCCGCTTAGGGCCCAGTAGAGCAGGATGCCTGCCGAGTAGACGTCCGAAGCAGGGGTGGGGGACTGGCCGCGAATCTGTTCTGGAGCGATGTAGGCGATGGTGCCCAGCCGCACCCGCTGGCTGAAGCGTTCGCCCACCGGCCCTGAGAGGTCAAAGTCCACCAGGCGGGAATCGCCGGTGCCGTCTACTACCAGGTTTTCCGGCTTTACGTCGCGGTGCACTAGGTTTTTGCTGTGCATGTGGGCTAGGGCCTCGAGCAGATGCCGAAACACCGCCAGCACCCGGCCTGGGTTGTCCTTGCGCCACTCGGAAAACCGGCTTCCTGGGGCGAAGGCCAGGAGCACAGCGGGGTTTTCGCCCCCTTCCTGGGGCACGTTGAGGCGGGCCAACACGGGGTTGATGTGGGGGTGTTTGAGCTGCTGGCCCACCCTCCATTCCCGGTCGGCCCGGCCTTCAAAGCCCTTGGGAAAGACTTTTAGGGCATAAGGGGTGCCGTGGATGTCAAAGGCCAGGTAGACCGTGGCCAACGAGCCCCGGGCAATGGGACGGATGACCTTGTAGCGGCCCTCCAGGGTGATGCCGGCTAGCCCCACGCCAACACTATACCCGCTTTCTTTCAGGGGTTTTGGGCAATCTTCACCGGCTGTGAGCTTTTTACGGGAAGTGTCCCGATTCTTATACTCCTGAAGGAAGGGGTGTTGCCGTGCGCGGTTTGGTGTTGTCCGGCGGTGGGGCCAGGGGGCTGGCCCACATTGGGGTGCTGGAGGTTTTGGAAGCCCAGGGGTTTGAGGCTGAGGTGGTGGCGGGTACCAGCATGGGAGCGGTGGTGGGAGCGCTTTACGCCTCGGGCAAGCGACCTGGGGAGATTCTGGAGATAGCCCGCTCCACCCCCTGGCTGCGCCTGCTCGACCTGGTGCCCCGGCCTGGCCTTATCTCTCAGCGAGCCTTGCGGGAGTTCTTGGCCCGGCACCTGCCACCCCGGTTTGAACACCTAAAACGCAGGCTGGTGGTGACCGCAGTGGACCTCGAGGCTGGGAGACTGGCCTACTTTACCGAAGGCGACCTTCCCGGAGCGGTACTCGCCTCGGCTGCATATCCAGGCCTGGTTGCCCCCGTGCAGTACCAAGGCCGCACCTACGTGGACGGAGGCGTTCTTGACAACCTGCCGGTGGACGCTGCCCGGTTTATGCAGGCGCGCTACGTGCTGGCGGTGGACGTGACCCCGGAGATGGAGCTTTTTGGGGTGCCGCGCTCCTCCATCGGCCAAATTCGGCGGGCCATTGACATCATGCAAAGCCACCTGACCGCTGCTCGGCGCTCGCTTTACCCTCCAGAGGCCTACATCCGCCCAGACCTACCAGGGGTGGGCTTGGAGCAGTTCGGCCGCTTGGAGGAGATCGTGGATGCGGGCCGCAGGGCTGCGGCCGGCCACAGGCTGGTGAGGGGAGTTTAAGGTGGCCCTGGGGTATGCTATGGGCCGGACTGGAGACGCCTTACGATGAGCAGGTTTTTGGAGTACCTTTTCAAAGAGTGGTTCCGCCAGGTAGGTGAGGCCCTTTTGCTGGCCTTTTTGGTCACCACCTTTCTCTTCACCACGGTGGGCGTGGTGGGCAGCTCTATGAACCCCACCTTGCTGAACGGGGAGCGGGTTTTTGTTCCCAAATACGAAACCTGGCTGGTGCGCTTTGGATTGATGCAGTGGCGGCGCGGCGAGGTGGCCATCGTCAAACCCCCCGAGGGCACCCCCAATGCGGTGGCCCAGTTTCCGGTCTTGGGGTTTCAATTCCGGGCCTTCTTCATCAAGCGCATTATCGGCCTGCCGGGCGATGAGGTTAGCCTGAGGGATGGGGTGGTCTACGTGAACGGCCAGCCCCTCAACGAGCTGCACATCACCGCCTCCCTCCAGCCCTACCCCGACAGCTACCCGATGGTCTGCTACCGCGATGGCCGCCTCACCGCCCTCATCACCCAGCAGCAGGTACGCTTCACCCCTGAGCTCTTGCCCGACTACCTCAAGCCTACCCTGCGCATGCTGGTTCCCCCTTCGGAGGAGGACTTGGCCAGAAGCCGTCTGGGTGAGCACTGCTTTACCAGCGCACTCAGGCTCGAGCCGGGCTACTACTTCGTGATGGGGGATAACCGCACCTTCGGGGGCTCGGAGGATTCCCGCACCTTTGGTCCAGTACCCACCAGCGCCATTGCTGGCCGGGCCAACGCGGTCTGGTGGCCGCTGGGCCGCATCCGGGCTTTGCCTGTGCCGGAAGGTTTTAGGGCTTTGGAAAAGTGAAAGGGGTTTTCCCTGCCTGGGCCCCTTCTCATATCGGCTTCACCCTGGGGCGCTAGATTCCGAGGCAGTGGAAATGCACGGCACCACCATCGTAGCGGTACGGCGGGACGGTGTGACGGCCATTGCGGGGGACGGCCAGGTAACCCTGGGGCAGACCATCCTCAAGGCGGGGGCGGTCAAGGTGCGCCGGCTGGAGGTGGGTGGGGGGGTCTTGGTGGGCTTTGCCGGTGCGGTGGCGGATGCCCTTACGCTTTTGGAGAAGTTTGAAGGGGCCTTAAAAGAGGCCAAGGGCAGTTTGCCGCGGGCGGCCATAGAGACCGCTAAGCTTTGGCGCACCGACCGGGTTTTGCGCAACCTCGAGGCCATGCTGATTCTGGCCGACCGGGAGAACCTGCTCCTGCTTTCGGGCAGTGGAGAGGTGCTAAGCCCCGACGAGCCGGTGGTGGCGGTGGGTTCGGGGGGGCCTTACGCCTTGGCCGCAGCCAAGGCCTTGCTGCGGCACTCCACCCTCTCGGCCCCTGAGATAGCCCGGGAGGCGATTCGCCTGGCCGGAGAGATAGACCTCTACACCAGCGGCCAGCCCACCCAGGTCTTGAGCCTGGGGGACCCCGCCCGAACCTCATCAGGAGCGATATGAACCTCACCCCAGCGGAGATTGTCCGCGAGCTTGACAAGCACATCGTGGGGCAGACCGCGGCCAAGCGGGCCGTGGCGGTGGCCCTGCGCAACCGGATGCGCCGCAAGAAGCTGCCCCCCGAGCTGGCCCGCGAAGTGACCCCTAAGAACATCCTTATGATTGGCCCTACCGGGGTGGGCAAGACCGAGATTGCCCGGCGGCTGGCCCGGCTGGCAGGAGCACCTTTTTTGAAGGTAGAGGCCACCAAGTTTACCGAGGTGGGCTATGTGGGCCGCGATGTGGAGTCCATCGTGCGTGACCTGGCGGAGGCCTCCTACCAGCTCGTCATGCAGGAGATGAAGGCCAAGGTGGAGGGGCGGGCCCGGAGCCTGGCTGAGGACCAGGTGGCGGCCCTTTTGCGCATATCGCCCCAGGAGCTACGCACTGGGCGCTACTACGACCAGTACGTGGAGGTGGAGGTGGCCGAGGAAGCCCGCTTACCGATGGCGGGGATGTTGGGCGGGGAGCCTATGCAAGGGCTCCAGGAGATGCTCAAGGGCCTGCTGCCCCAGCGGCGGGTGCGCCGCCGGATGCGGGTGCGCGAGGCGCTGGAGGTGCTGAAGAACCAAGAGGCCGAACGGATGGTGGACAAGGAGGAGGCCTCCCAGGAGGCGTTGCGCCGGGCGCAGGAGGAGGGCATCGTCTTCATAGACGAGATAGACAAAATTGCCCGCAGCAAGGGCGCTGTGGGTGGGCCGGATGTTTCTGGGGAAGGGGTGCAGCGAGACCTCTTGCCTATTGTGGAGGGTACGGTGGTCTCTACCCGGCTGGGGCCCCTTTCCACCGACCACGTGCTCTTCATTGCAGCGGGGGCCTTCCACGTTTCCAAGCCCTCCGACCTCATCCCAGAGCTCCAGGGGCGTTTCCCAATCCGGGTGGAGCTCGAGCCGCTGGGTCCTAAGGAGTTTGAACGGATTTTGCTGGAGCCAGAGAACTCCCTCCTCAAGCAGTACAGCGCCCTGCTTGCTGCCGATGAGACCGAACTCCACTTCACCCCGGAGGCCATTGAGGCGGTGGCCCGGTTTGCTCACCAAGCTAACCAAGAGTTGGAGGATATTGGCGCCAGGCGGTTGTCCACCGTTTTGGAGCGGGTCTTGGAGGAAGTTTCGTTCCAGACCTGTTTGGGGCGGGTGGAGATCACCAAGGAATATGTGGAAGCTCGACTCAAAGACGTGCTGGCCTCGCCCGACCTGTCGCGCTATATCCTATGAGGCAGCCCGGCGCTTTCGGTCGTTCTTGCGGATGGCTTGAGCGAATCAGGAGGAAAACGATGCGTTTTTGGTTTTTGATGACGGCGCTGGCTCTGGGGGGCGCCCTGGCCCAGCAGGCCCCCAGCCAGCCCACATCGCGGCCGCAAAATCAGGCCAGCCTCTGCGCCCTGCTCTACGACGCTGGGCGTCCCGAGGCGGCCCTTGGCGCGTGTGAGAAGGCGGTCAAAGACGCACCCACCCCGGAGAACCTCTACCTGTTGGCCCGGGTCCAGTCCGAACTGGGCCGCTTTACCGCGGCCACCGAGAACCTTCGCCGCGCGATTACCATGAACAGCAGCTTCACCCAGGCCTACGTGGCCCTGGCCCAGGTCTACGTGCGGCAGTACCTGCTTTCGGAGAACCGGGAGGCCTCTAAGGGCCTTTTGGACCAGGCTTTGGTGGTGCTTCGGGAGGCTGAGCGGGTCAACCCCAAGTACGCCCCTATCTACGCCACCCGGGGTACCGTGTTCGTCTACCAAAACCGCCTGGACCAGGCCGTGGAGTCCCTTCAGCGCTCCCTTTCGCTCAAGGATGAACCGGTGGTGCGGGCCTTGCTGGCCGATGTCTATATTCGCCAGGGCAAGTGGGAAGAGGCCCTGAAAAACTACGACGAGGCCGTGAAGGCTGCTCCCAAAAACGCCGCTTTGCGGATTAAGTACGGAAGCTTGCTCCTCTTGCGGGGCAACCTGGACCTGGCCATTGAGCACCTGGACCAGGCGGTGGTGCTGAGCCCGGGCAACGCCGAGGCCTGGCTGCGGCGAGGGGACGCCTACTATGAGAAAAAGGACTGGCAGCAGGCGGGGGTTTCCTACCAGCAAGCGGTGGCCCTCTCCCCGGTGCGCTACCCGGATGCCTATGTGGGGCTGGGTCAGGTTTACATGGAGCTGAAGGACTACCAGAAGGCCCGCTTTAACTTCACCAAGGCGGTGGCCTTGGAGCAGAACAACCCCGTCTACCGTTACTGGTTGTGCCGGGCCAACGAGCTTCTGGGGGATAAGGAGGGGGCCAGGGTGCAGTGCGAGCAGGCCCTGAAGCTGCGGCCTGACTACAAGGAGGCCCAGGAGGTGTTGAGCCGCCTGAAGTGACCCCCAGGGTGGGGCCGGTCCGGGGAAGCCCCGGACCTTTTGTTTTTTGGAAGAAAAGAGGGGAATGCATTGCCCAACAACGTAATCTCCCCTATAATCGCGCCATGCCCTGGCGATTAGAAGCCTGGAGCCCCGAGTACGACCTTCCCGAGCGGGTGGAAGGGGAGGGGGTAGAGGGCGCCGCGGTTCAGGCTGAAATTGAAGGGGAATGGGTGGCCCACACGCCCCCTAGGCTGGCCCTCGAGCGCTGGCCGGTGCTTTACCTGGTAGACGGCCGTCAGCGGGTTGAGGCCCAGCTCGTCGATGCTGCGGGGCGCAAGGCCCTCTTGGCCACGGTCATAGCCGGCGCGGTGCGCCGGGACGAGAGGGGAATTTCCCCTGTGGGGGAGCCGCGCAAGCGGCATATTCTGCTCCACAAGGATGAAGTAGAGCCCTTGCCCCCAGGGTTGGAGCACTACCAGCCAGTGCGGGTGCGGGAGATGGACCCCACGAGCCTCAGGGCCCGGGTTACAGAAGAGATGCGGCGGCTAGAGGCCGCTGTGGTGAACGGGCTAGAAGCCGGTTATGTGGTGGTGGATGGGCAGCTATACCCAGGGGAGGAGGGCTTTAGGCATCCAGGTCGGCTGATGGGCTACACCAAGACCCAGGCCGCCACCTACCTAAGCCCGGAGCACCAGGCCCTGCTGCACCGGCTGGAGCCCTACCAGCGCACCCCCATCTTCTGGGTGCCTGGGCGGGCCTTCAACCGATTGGTGGACGTTTATTCCTGGTACGTGCGGCTACCTTTAGAGCCGCGGACTCCTTTTTATGGGGCCGCCGCCTTGCTGCGGGTGGAGTCGCCGACTCTTGAGCCTGCCGAGGCCAAGGCGCTGGCTGACCTTTCGGTGAGCCTTTTTTGCACCATGGCCTCTGCCCCCTGGCGCGACCCCAGGGCGCCGCAGAACCTGGTGCCGGTCTTCGGGCTCGAGCAGTGGTTGGGGCGGCACCTGGGTTCTTTGGAAGTGGTGCGACGTCGGATTGTGCAAGCCCTGTTCCCGTAGGAGGTGAAGGTGAAGCAGGTGGGTGTGGTGCTGGGCAGCCGAGAGGTGCGGCCGCTGGACTTCTGGGTAGCGGTGCCGGAGGGGAGCTACCTTCGGCTGGACGACCTGGTCTACGTGGAGTTTCCCCACCCCGACCCCAGCCGGGGGAGCGTGCGCTACTACGGCATGGTGGACGAGGTCCTCAAGGTTTACGAGGGGAACACCTTTGACACCGATGTTTTTCTGGCCCAGCGGGAGCTTTTGCCGGTCAGCGTTGCCTACGTGGCCCATGTTCAGGTTACCCGCATCCTTCCGGAGGAGTACCTGCCGCCAAGCCCCGGCGCCCCGGTCTACCTGGCCAACGAGCAAGAACCCCTGGCCCTGGCCCTCTACTACGAGGGGATGGAGAGAAAGCTTCCGGTGGGGGTGCTCAAGAACGGCGAGGTGGTCTACGTCAACTTTGACTTCTTGAACGGCTTCAAGGGGGGGCACGTCAACATCTCAGGGATTTCCGGGGTGGCGGCCAAGACCAGCTACGCCACTTTTTTGCTCCATAGCCTTTTTCACGCCCCTGCCAACCCCCAGAAGGCCACCACCCGGGCCATCATCTTCAACGTCAAGGGCGAGGACCTCTTTTACCTGGACAAGCCCAACCGGGGTTTGCGGGAAGAGGACCGGGCGGCCTACCAAAAGCTGGGGCTGCCCCCACACCCCTTCCAAAGCGTGGCCTTTCTGGCCCCCCCTAGGAAAACACCGGGGGAAATCCTGCCCGATGTGGCCCGGATGGATGCCACCCCCTATCACTGGGACTTGGTTCAGTTTTGCCGCGAGGGGCTCCTACCCTTTCTCTTCGCCGACCGGGGAGCCATGAGCAACCTGGGCTTTTTGATTGACCAGGTCACCGAGCGGCTGCGTCGGCTGGGAGAAGGACAGCGGGGCCCGGGCCTGTGGGTGGAGGACTGGGCAGACCAGGTGGCCCTTGAGGAGATGGGTTTTGAGGAGCTGGGCAAAGGGCGCATCGTCAGCTTCGCTCAGCTCGTGCGCTACATTGAGTTCAAACTCCTGGGGCCAGAGGCTGCTTCGGACGAGGAAGAGTCCAAAGGCGACCCGCTTTGGACTGCCCGGCAGAGCCGGAGCACCCGCGAGGCCTTCGCCCGGCGGCTGCGGGCGGCGGTGGGCAACGTGGCCCACCTCATCCGGGGCGACAGGCCAGGCCGTCCCCCTGACCCCTTGGGCGCTTCGGCCCAGGTCAGCGTGGTGGACATCCACGGGCTTCCAGGCCAGGCCCAGATGTTCGTGGTGGGTGCTCTGCTCAAAGCGATTTTTGAGCGTAAGGAGCGGGACGAGTATAGGGGCCGGGTCTTCGTGGTGCTGGACGAGCTAAACAAGTACGCTCCCCGCGAAGGGGAAAGCCCCATCAAGGACATACTTCTGGACATCGCGGAGCGCGGGAGGAGCCTGGGGGTGCTCCTGATAGGCGCCCAGCAGACCGCCTCAGAGGTAGAAGGCCGGGTGGTGGGCAACGCGGCCATCCGGGTGGTGGGCCGGCTGGATGCCGCCGAGGCCGAGCGCCCCGAGTACCGCTACCTGCCGGCTTCCTTCCGACAGCGGGCCATGATCCTTCCCCAGGGAACCATGATTTTGCACCAACCGGAGATTCCGGTGCCGCTGGCCCTCACCTTTCCCTTGCCGGCTTGGGCCATGAAGCAGGAGGAGGTGCAGGAGGACCTTTCGGCCGAGGCCCTCTCCCGGTTGATAGACTAGCCGTGGGCCATGACCCAGAGGCATTTGCGAGCTGTGCTGCGCATGTACGCCCAGGGGTACTTTCCGCTGGGGCTCGAGCGGGGCGTGGGTTGGTTTGACCAGCGGGCCTACGGAACCCCCTATCGGGCGGTTATCCCGCTGGACGGGGGTTTCCACATCCCTAAGAGCCTGCGCCGGGTGCTCAACGCGGACCGCTTTGAGGTGCGGATTAACGGCGACTTCCCCGGGGTGCTCGAGGGCTGCGCCACCAGGGGCTGGACCTACCGGAGCGAGACTTGGATTACCGAGGAGATAAAGGAGCTCTACTTGGAGCTGTACCGGCACGGCTACGCCCACAGCTTTGAGACCTGGCTGGACGGCAGGCTGGCCGGAGGGATTCTAGGGGTGGCCCTGGGCGGGGCCTTCATTGGGGACAGCATGTTCTACCGGGTTCCCAACGCTTCCAAGGTGGCCTTGGTCAGGCTGGTGGAGTACCTGCGGGTGCGCGGATATGAGCTTTTTGACGCCCAGGTAATGAACCCTCATCTGGCCCGCTTCGGGGCCCTGGAGGTTGAACCGGGGGAGTTTCAGGAGTGGCTGCGGCGGGCCGTGCAGAAGCCGGTCTGCTTTGTAGAAGGGGCCCCAGCGGCGGCGTTTGAGGCTGGCCTCGGGGGGCCGTAGGATGGGGTACATGAGGCTTTTTAGCACCTTTTCACTGGTGGCCCGAGACCCACAGAGCGGCGACCTTGGGGTTGCCGTGGCCAGCAAGTTCCTAGCGGTGGGCGCGGTGGTGCCCTGGGCTCGAGCCAGGGTGGGAGCGGTGGCGACCCAGTCCTACGCGAACCCCGCGTTTGGTCCGTTGGGCCTGGCGCTGATGGAGGCTGGGGCGGGTCCTGAGGACATCTTGGCGGTTTTCGCCCGCAACGACCTGGAGCTGCCCAAGCGGCAGTTTGGCCTGGTGCTGGCCAGCGGCGAAAGCCTGAGCTACACCGGCCCGGAATGCCATTCTTGGGCGGGTGGCCGTTGGGGGCCCAACTACGCGGCTCAGGGGAACCTGCTCACTGGCCCTGAGGTGGTGGAAGCCTTGGAGCAGACCTTTCTAAACCGCGCCGACCTACCCTTTCCAGAGCGCCTTTGGGCCGCGCTGGAGCAGGCCGACCGGGCTGGAGGGGACAGGAGGGGGCGGCAATCCGCAGCCCTTTTAGTGGTGGGTCAGGGCAAAGGGTATGGGGGGATGGAGCGCTGGATTGACCTGCGGGTGGACGACCACCCCGACCCGGTGGGGGAGCTGGGTCGGCTTTTGCGGATGCATCGTCTGCTTTTTGACAGGGGGGAGGCTCGCCCGCTGGAGACCGAGGAAATCGCTTGGCTTCAAGCCTTGCTGCGCGCCCATGGGCACTACACCGCAGAGGCTACCGGCCGGTGGGATGAGGCCACCGAGCGGGCCCTTTGGGCGCTTTTGGGAACGGAGAACCTGGAGCAGCGGTATCGGGGCGGGCCTGCTTTGGACGAGGTTACCTTGCGCTACTTGAGGGAGAAATTTGCATGAGAGAGGCCGTGATTGGGGCCGGGGGGGTGTTGTTCAATCCCCAAGGAGAGGTGCTTCTCATCCGGGACTGCATGGGCTACTGGTGCTTCCCCAAGGGCCACGTGGAGGGGGGGGAGAGCCTGGCAGAGGCGGCTTTGCGCGAGGTAGAGGAGGAGACCGGCATTAGAGCCGAGATTGTGGCGGAGCTTCCTGCCACCCGCTACACCAACAACAAAGGGGTGCCCCGGGTGATCCACTGGTTTTTGATGCGGGGGGAGGGGGCGGTTCGCCTGGAGAAGGGTTTGAGCGGGGGAGGATTCTTCAGCCCCGAGGAGGCCCGGCAGCTCCTGGCTTTTCGGGAGGATGTGGCCCTGCTGGAGCAGGCCCTGGGCCAAGGGGGGTAGAATTGGGGTAGCGAGGCGCACCATGGCAGTATACCGTTTGGATGAGCATACCCCCCGGATTCACCCTACGGCCTTTGTGGCGCCAAATGCGGTTGTGGTGGGACAGGCCGAGATTGCCGAGAACGCCTCGGTGTGGTTTGGTGCGGTGGTGCCCCCGGGCATGGAGATACCCGACGGGATGCTGGCCATAGGCATCCCGGCCAAGGTGCGTGGTCCGGTGGAACCTCCCAGAAACGCCGAGCACTATGTGGCCCTCTCCCGCCGTTACCTGGCCCATCTGGCCCCCATCGCGCCGCTTGGGCGCTACCAGCTCACCCTGCGCGGGCAGGATGCGCTCAACCCTTTCAGCGATCTGCACCTTCAGCTCAAGCGAAGCGAGGCTGAGGCCCTGACGGCCTTGCGCTCTGTCGCGGAAGGAAGGGCGGCCGATATCAGCACCGAGATGCTGCAGACCCTGCTGCGGGAGGGATTGATCCGGGCGGTGTAAGGGGCCTGTGGGGTATGCCTAGGTTTGCATTGTTCCTGCTCTTCTGTTTGGGGATAGTGTTGGCCCACGCGGAGTATGAGCGCTCTGTGCCGGCGGCCAACTCCATCCTCAGTAAGAGGCCTGGTTCGGTGGTGGTCTACTTTACCCAGCCCGTTGAGGTCAGGCTCTCAGCCTTTGGGGTCTACGCCCTCGAGGTTCCCCGGGAGGCCTGGGGAAGTCCGGTCCGGCTGCGCCAGATGGCCCAGCCGTTGGTGCGCCGACTGCTCGCCGGGAATGCGGGCCGCAGGGTGGATGTGGGCCTCGCGACCACCGCCCGCACCAGCCGGAGCGTGGTCTTGCGGCTTAGGCCCGACCTCGAGCCCGGCCCCTATGTGGTGGTGTGGAGAAACCTGGGGGTAGATGGGCACAGCGTTTCCGGGTTCTTCGTGTTCGTCTACCGGCCCTGAGCCATGCCCCACGAGCACCAAGGCCTCCAGTACGTGATTCGGACAGCGCTGTACCTGGGCGTCTTTCTGCTTCTGGGGACGGGGGTGCTGGTCCGTTATCTGGGCTGGAAGGTGTCCCGCCCTCAGCGCTGGTGGGCCTGGCAGGTGCTCTCGGGGGGGTTTTTGCTGGCCTTTGGGGCCAGCCTCTACGGGGCCTACCACACCGTGTGGATGCTGGGGGACACAGCCCTTTTGGGCCGCTACCTGTGGCAGACCCAGCAGGGGAACCTAATCCTGCTGCGGCTTTTGATTTTGTCCTTACTGCTCCTCCTCTCCATGGGCTGGTTTCGCTGGGACCGCTGGCTTTACCCGCCGCTGGCGGTGGGCCTGCTGCTGACCCTGAGCCTGACCGCCCACGCGGCCGGGGAAGGGGTGGTGGGGGTGGTGGCCGACCTGCTGCACCTGGTTTTAGGGGTGGCCTGGGCCGGGGGCTTGCTGGCCCTGGCCCTGCTTTGGAGGGGGGCCCCTCCTGAGGCGAACCTGCGGGCCTTGAGGCGCATAAGCCAGGTAGGGGGTAGCCTTTTTTTGGGGATGGCGCTGCTTGGGGGGTATCTGGCCTTGGTCCGGCTGGGCGATTTGGCCAACCTCTGGACCACCGCCTATGGGCAGCGGCTATTGGTCAAGCTGGGTTTGGTGGCCCTGGTGCTTTTCCTGGCCGCTTTCAACCGCTTCTGGCTGCTGCCTCGCTGGGAGGCTGAGGGCCGGAAAGGCCTGTATCTGGTGGGCCTGGAGGCCTTCCTCCTTCTGGGGGTGCTGGGGGCTACCGGGGTGGTAGCCGGCACCGAGCCGCCTGGCCCTACCCCGCGGGCCCCTAGCCTGATCCGAATCGCCGAAGGCTACGGGGAGGGGCGTTTTGTGGGGCAGCTTTTCAGCCAGGCTGGGGTGATTCACCTCTACTTAGACCTTAGGGACAAAGAGGGCAACCTTCTTCCCACCGGCCCGGCCCTGCGGGTAGGGTTGGAAAGGGAGGGGCTGGTCCACCAAGAGGTGCTGCGCCCTTACCATAGGTCGCAGTACCACCTGGCCTACCTGGCCGAGGAGGGTGGGGTCTGGGAGGTGTGGCTCGAGCTGCCCCACAAGCGCCTGGCGTACGTTTTGTGGGTGGGCCGCTGAGGGGAAACGCCTATTAACGCGAGGGTTTGCGCCAAGGGGGTTATGCCTCACAGGCCTGGCCGCTTGGTTCTGTTAGCTTTGGCCTTGGGCGATGAGAAGTTGGGCGGTTGCGCTTTGGATTGGGCTTTGGGCGGGCGCGCTGGCCGCGCCGGTGGAACTCAAGGTCAACCTAAGGGTGGGGGAAGCGCCCCTGGAGTGGGGCCGTGTCTACCAGACCCCCATGGGCCAGCGCTACCGGATAGACCTGCTCAAGTTTTACATCTCCGAGCTGGCCCTGGTGCGGCCTGATGGCAAGGAGGTGAGGGTGGAGGGGCTGGCCCTGGCCGAGTTCCGGCGGGGTGGCCCAACCCAGGGGGTCTCGGTGATGCGCTTTGAGGCCCCGCCGGGGGAGTACCGGGGGCTCCGCTTTGACGTGGGGGTTCCGCGGGAGCTTAACCACCTGGACGCAGCCACCCAGGAGCTTCCCCTGGGGGTCAACTCCGGGATGTACTGGGCCTGGAATCCAGGCTACATCTTCTACCGGCTGGAGGGCACCGCTTTCCTGGGAGGGAAAGAGGAGAAATGGGTGGTCCACATGGGCACCGACGCTTTTCGTATCCCGGTGCGCCTGCACGACCTGCAGATGCGCCGGGTGCGCCTGGAGGTTCCCCCCCGGGGGACAAGCCTGGTGCTAAACCTGGACGTCGGGCGGGCATTTCTGCCCGGGCCTAATGGGGCTTTTCTGGACTGGCAGCAGCCGCGCCTGCGCCAGCTCCACGGCATGAGCCCGGAGACCGCCATGGTGATGGCGGTGGTGTACTACCATATGCTGAGCGCCTTTTCCCTGGCCCGATAGCCGGAGGCGGCTTGGATGCGTGTGGGACGATGGCTTTTGGTCCTGGTACCCTTGGTCCTTTTGGGGTTGGAGCGGCCTCCGGTACTCCCTCACGCCCCAGCCCCAGACCCCCGGGCCCTGGTGCCCAGGGTCGTTCCCATCCCGCCTGATAACCCCCAGACCCCGGCCAAGGTGGAGCTGGGCCGCCGCCTTTTCTACGACCCCAGGCTTTCCTTGGACGGCAAGGTGGCCTGCGCGAGCTGCCACCGGCCGGAGTTCGCCTTTAGCGACGGGGGCAATCCGGTGAGCGTGGGAGTTTTTGGCCGCGAGGGCACCCGCAACGCCCCTACCCTTACCAATGTGGCCTTCCGGCGGCGCCTCTTCTGGGAGGGCCGCTCCCCTCGGCTCGAGCTCCAGGCCGTGGGCCCCCTCACCGCCCACCACGAGATGGGCATGGAGCCCGAGGCTCTGGCCCGGCGGCTCTCTTCCATTCCCGAGTACGCCCGGGCCTTTCAGGAGGTTTTTGGGGAGCCCCCAAGCTTGAAGAACGTGGCCTTCGCCCTGGCCGCCTTTGAGCGCACCCTGCTCTCCTACAACAGCCCCTTTGACCGCTTTGTGGCCGGCGACGATCGCGCGCTGTCCCCAGCGGCCCTGAGGGGAATGGAGCTGTTTTTCAGCGAGAGGGGGGACTGCTTTCACTGCCACGTGGGGCCCGAGTTTACCGACGACGAGCCGCGCAACACCGGGCTTTACACCGTGTATCCGGATGTCGGCTTGGCCCGGATAACCGGAAGGGACGAGGATGTGGGCAAGTTCAAGACCCCCACCCTGCGCAACGTGGCCCTGACCGCACCCTACATGCACGACGGCTCTAAGAAGACGCTGCGGGAGGTGATGGAACACTACAACCGGGGTGGGGAGCCCAACCTGAACGCCGATCCCCTGATTCGTCCGCTGGGCCTCAGTGAAAGTGAGGTGGATGACCTGGTGGCCTTTTTGGAGTCCCTGACCGATGCCCAGTTCATCTCCAACCCGGCCCTTTTGCCGTCTCGGTAGTCCTCCACTCGTCGCTTCGGCTACGCTTTAGGGCCTCCGCGAAGGCCTGGGCAGCCTGGTCCACCTCGGCCTCGGTGGTGAAGCGGCCCAAACTGAAGCGCACCGAGGCCTTGGCCTCCTCTTGGCTGCGCCCAATCGCCAGCAGCACGTGGGAGGGCTCCAAGCTTCCGCTTGTGCAGGCCGAGCCCGAGGAGGCCGCCACCCCCAGCAGGTCTAGGTTGAGCAGCAGCCCCTCACCGTCGGCCCCTTTGGCGGTGACGTTGACGTGTTTGGGGCTGCGCAGGCTGGGGTGGCCGTTGAGCTCCACCCCGGGAATAGCCAGAAGCTGCGATTCCAAGCGTTCTCGCAGCTCCAGCAGCCGCTTAGACTCCTGGGGCAGCATGGCCGCGGCCTTCTCGGCAGCCAGGCCCATCCCGTAGACCCCCGGGGGGTTCTCGGTACCCCCCCGGTAGCCCCCCTCCTGCTTTCCGGGAATCAGGGGGAAGAGCTCAATGCCCCTTCGCACATAGAGCGCCCCCGCCCCCTTGGGCCCGTAGAACTTGTGGGCGGCGATGGAGATGAGGTCGGCCCCCAGGTCTTCCACCCGGCAGGGGACCGTGCCGAAGGCCTGCACCGCGTCGGTGTGGAAGAGGACACCCCGGGCCCGGCATAGTTCCGCCACCGCTCTGACTGGATAGAGGGTACCGGTCTCGTTGTTCACGGTCATGAGCGAGACCAGCAGGGTATCCGGCCGCAGCGCCTCGGCCACCTGCTCGGGGTAGATCAAGCCGTAGCGGTCGGGTGCCAGCAAGGTCACCGCAAAGCCCAGCCGCTCGAGGTTCCGCAGGGCCAACAGGACCGCGGAGTGCTCCACCTGGGAGCTGACCAGGTGCCCCCGGCCCCGGGCCAGGGCCACCCCATACAGGGCCAGCGCGTTGGCCTCGCTGCCCCCGCTGGTCAGAACGAGCTCGCGGGGCCGGCAGCCCAAGGCCCCTGCCAGCCGCTCGCGCCCCTCCTCGAGGAGCTGCCGGGCCCTCCTTCCAAAGCTGTGGATGGAGCTCGGATTGCCGTAGGTTTCCAGGGCCTGTGCGACCCCGTCCTTGACCTCAGGGTCAAGCGGGGTGGTGGCGGCGTAGTCAAGGTAGATCATGGGCTATGCCGGGGGGGCGGGCTCGAGCTGCACCAGTCTGCGGGCCTCAATGAGCTTCCGCTCTTCAATCAGGTCTTTGAGGGTGGTGCTCCGCAGCACCCCCCGCATGGCCTCGTCCACCCGCTTCCAAAGGGTCTCGGTGGAGCAGTGGCCGGTCTGCCAGCAGGACTCCGGGTCGTCCAAACAGACCACCGGGGCTAGGCTGCCCTCCAGGGCCTCGACCACCTCTAAGGCGGTGATTTTCTCGCTGGGCCGGCCCAGCCTGTAGCCACCCCGGGCCCCCCGCACGCTGCGGATGAAGCCAGCTCGGCGAAGCTGGGCGGCGATCTGCTCCAGGTAGTGCTGGCTGATGCCCTGGGCCTCGGCCACCTCCTTGAGCGGCACCGCCGCCGGCTGGCGCAGGCCAATCTCAACCAGGGCCCGCAGGCCGTACTGGGCTTTGGTGGAGACCCACATGGCCCCATTATAAACCCACAAAACCAGTATGGAATAGGGGGTATTTTTAGGCCGGGTAGGCCGCGGCCCAGCTGATGTGGAAGGGCACCTCCTGGCCTGGCGCGGGCCTCGCTTGGGGTGGCTGGTAGGCCAGAAGCGGGCCCCAGGGGCTCTCGAGGTGCACCTCCAGCCGCTCGCCCAGGTACGAGACGTGCCGCACCCGGCCCAGGAGTTCCCCCTCCCCCAGCCGCACGTCCTCGGGCCGCACCGCCAGCAGTGCGGTCCCGCCGAAAGGCTTGGGGGCGAAGGCCGGCAGCCGTACCCCGCCCAGGTGGGCCCAGACCCCTCCTTCGCGGGGCTCGGCCTGGGCGCTTAGCATGGAGCTTATCCCGATGAAGGAGGCCACGAACGGGTTGGCTGGGTAGCGGTAGACCTCCTCGGGGGTACCGAGCTGCTGCAGGCGGCCGGCGTTCATTACCGCAATCAGGTCGGAGAGGGCCAGGGCCTCTTCCTGGTCGTGGGTGACGTAGAGGGCGGTGATGCCCAGCTCCTGCTGCAGGGCCCGCAGCTCGGCCCGCACGCTGCGGCGCAGCTTTGCGTCTAGGTTGGAAAGCGGTTCGTCAAAAAGCAGCAGGGGGGGCTCGAGCACCAACGCCCGGGCCACCGCCACCCGCTGCTGCTGCCCCCCGGAGAGGGTGTGGGGGGGGCGGGCTCCCAGGCCGCCCAGGCCTACCCGTTGGAGGGCTGCCTCCACCCGCCGGGCCACCTCGGAGGCCGCCAGCCCCCGGTTTTTCAGGCCGTAGGCCACGTTCTCAAAGACCGACATGTGGGGGAAGAGGGCGTAGCTTTGGAAGACCATCCCCAGCCCCCGGCGGTAGGCGGGCAGCTCGGTGATGTCCTGGGTTCCTAGCCGGATGCGGCCGCTGTCGGGGGTCTCGAGGCCCGCGACCATCCGCAGGGTGGTGGTCTTGCCGCACCCCGAGGGCCCCAGCAGGGTGAGGAGCTGGCCCGCCGGCACCGTGAGCGAGAGGTTGTCCACCGCGGTGGTTTCCCCAAAGCGCTTGGTCAGGCCCTCTATTTCCAAGTCCAGGCTCATGGCATCGGCCCTCCCATCCGCACGTCAAAGCGCCGGCTCAGCGGGAACAACAGCAGCACCACCAGCAGCAGGCTCAGGATCATCACCGTACTCATGGCCGCGGCCCGGCCCATCTGCCCCTGTTCCACCCAGCCCAAAAGCAGCACCGTGGCCAGCAGGTTGCCGGGGCCCACCAGGAAGATCACCTGGCTCACCGCGGTCATGCCCCGCACGAAGGCGAAGGCCAGCCCCCCGATGAGGGCTGGGAGCAGCAGGGGGAAGACGATGCGGCCCAGGGTGCGGGGGGTGGAGGCCCCTAGGCTGGCCGAGGCCTCCTCCAGCGCGGGGTCAATCTGGGCCAGGCCGGCCACCCCAGCCCGGATGCCCACCGGCACCTCGCGGAAGATGAGGGCCAGCACGATGAGGGCCGTGGTGCCCGTAAGCACCCAGGGCTCGGCGTTGAAGGCCAGCACATACCCCACCCCCATCACCGTGCCCGGCAGGGCAAAGGAGAGCAGGGCAGCGAATTCCAGGGCCCGCTTGCCCACGAAGGCCTGGCGGAAGACCAAATAGGCCAGCAGCAGCCCCAGCAAGGCGGTGGGCACCGCCGCCAGCAGGGCGATTTTGAAGGTGTTGAGGAAGACCGGGAGGCCCAGGGTCAGGAAGTCTTGGTAGTGCTTTAGGGTGGGGGTGTAGTTGAAGCCCCATAGCTGCACCAAGGAGCCCACCATCACGCTGCCGTAAAGCCCCAGCACCAGCGCCCCCCACAGGAACAAAAGCGCGGTGGAGAGGCCCTCGAGCCAGCCCGGTAGGGGCTGGGGCCGGCCCCCGCCAGGCTTCCCGGTGGTGGTGACGAAGGAGGTCTGGCCCAGCCAGCGGTACTGCAGCCAGAAGACCAGGAGCACCAATAGGAGCAGCACCAGCCCGTAGACCGCGGCCTCCACCGGGTCGTAGCGCCCGGTAAAGGCGATGAAGACCTCGGTGGCCAGGTAGTTGCGGTCGCCCCCCAGGATGAGGGGGTTGCCGAAGTCGGAAAGCGACTCAATCACGCTAAGCAAGAGGGCGTTGGCCAGACCCGGGCGCAGCAGGGGCCAGGTCACGCTGCGGAAGACCCGGCCCGGCCCGGCCCCCAGGGTGCCAGCGGCCTCCTCGAGGGCGGCGCTCAGGTTCTGCACGCTACCCCGCAGAACCAGGTAGGCCACCGGGGTAAAGGCCAGCACCTGGGCAGCCACTAGGCCCACCGGCCCGAAGAGGAAGTTCTGGTCGAGGCCCAGTACCCCGGCGGTGATGAAGCCGTTGCGCCCGAACATGAGGATTAGGGCGAAGGCCAACACAAAGGGCGGGGTGATGAGGGGCAGGAGGGCCAGGCCATTCAGCAAGGGCCCCAACCAGCGCAGCCGGGTGCGCTGCTGCAAGAGGGCGAAGAGCAGGCCCAAGAGGGTGGACAGCGGGGCCACCACCGCCGCCACCAGCAGGCTCGAGGCCAGCGCCCCGCGCC
>NZ_QWKZ01000038.1 GCF_003574085.1 Meiothermus luteus
TCTCTGGACTGGGCCTGCTTTGGCTCTGGGTGGCGTGGGCGGGCTGGGTAGGGGCGGGCCTCGAGTCCGCCCGGGCGCTGGGCGTGGGCCTCCTGGCCTGGGGCGTGCTGGTGCTGGCCTACGACCCCTTGGTGATCGGGCTGGCGGTGGCCCTGCGGGAGTATCCCCTGGAACGCTTCCTGCTGCCTGCGGTGCTCCTGAACCCCCTGGAACTCTTTCGGGTGGGGCTTCTGTACGCCCTAGGGGCCCCGGTACTGGTGGGGCCGACGGGTTACCTGCTCAAGGAGTTTTTGGGCTATACCGGGGGGCTTTTGCCGGTGGTGGCAGGGTTGATGGCGGTGGGACTCGGTTTGTGGGGCGCCGCCTGGCGTTTTGGGAGGCGGGATAGATAATGAAGGCTATGCGTTGGATTGCGGTACTCCTCCTTGGCGGTCTGGCCCTGGCCCAAACACTGCGGCTCGAGCAAGGCTGGGTGCGCCGGGTCCCGGGCGACATCACCGCGGCCTACTTGGTGCTCTACAACCCCACCGACCGGCCCGTCCGGATCGTGGGGGCCAGCACCCCCATCGCCACGCGGGTGGAGTTCCACCAGACCACCCACGCCGGCCACGGCGACCACCAGGACGTCTCGGCCATGAAGCGGATGGAAGCCCTGGTCGTGCCCGCGCGGGGGCGGCTGGAGGTGCTGCCCGGTAAGTACCACCTGATGCTCTATGGCCTGAGGCAGAAGAACCCCCGGCCCCTGGCCGAAGGGCAGAAGGTGCCGCTTACCCTCAGGCTCGAGGACGGGGCCACCCTCACCCTCACCCTTACCGTAGAGACCCGTTAGGGCTAGCGCTGCAAGTCTCCCTTCTTCACCGGAAGCCCGGCCGCCTGCCAGGCCGAAAGCCCCCCGGCCAGGTTGTAGACCTCAAAACCCTTGCTGGCCAGAAACTCGGCGGCCTGCTGGCTGCGGCTTCCACTCTCACACTGGCAGATGATGGGCCGGTCCTTGGGCAGGCTCTCCCAGCGCCGGGCCAGCTCGGCCAGCGGCAACCCTTGGGTGCCGGGAATCTTGACCAGCTTGCGCTCCAGGGGGGTGCGCACATCTATCATCAGGGCTCCAGCCTTGAGCTTCTCTTGGGCCTCCTTGGGGCTGATGCGGGGAACCTTAGGCCCCAGGCCCAGAAGAGTTTTGAGCCAACCCCACATGCCCCTTAGTCTAGGGCGGGGGGCCCTTGCCAAATATATCCCCAGGGGGTATAATACTCCGAAGGAGCTGACCATGTTCTTAGATGAGCGAATCCAGTCCCAGGTGCGCGAGATGTTGGCCCCCATTCAAAGGCCGGTGGAGATGGTGGTCTTCACCACCTCTGGCATCGCCCTGCCCGGCCAGGAGGTGGGCCTGCAGGAAGAGACCCTGGGCCTGCTTCGGGAAGTAGCGGCCTTGAACCCCAACCTGAGCGTGGAACAGCGCTCCATCCACTCCGATCCCGAAGCACAGGCCTTGGGCCTGAGCCACGCGCCCACCACCCTCCTGCGAGAAAAGGGCTCAGAGCGAAACAACATCCGATTCCTAGGCCTGCCCGCGGGGTACGAGTTCAGCACCTTGCTCGAGGCCCTTCTAATGCTTGGCACCGGCGAGAGCCGGCTGGGTGAGAAGTCGCTGGCCGAGCTACAAAAGGTAACCACCCCGGTCCGCATGCAGGCCTTCGTTACCCCCACCTGCCCCTACTGCCCCCAGGCGGTCCTGGCCACCTATAAGCTGGCCTACCACAACCCCAACATCATCGCCGAGGGCGTGGAGGCCAGCGAGTTCCCCGCCCTCTCGCGGCGCCACAACATCTCGGGGGTTCCCGACACCATCATAAGCGGCGCCACCCAGCAGCGCATCCTGGGCGGCCAGCCCGACCGGGTCTTCGTGGAGGCCGCAGTCAAGGCCAGCGGGGGGGTGGTGGCGTGAGGGGATGGATAGGCCTGCTCTTCCTGGCCGCCTCGCTGGGCTGGGCCCAAGGCTTCCGGGTCGTAACCGTGGACGACCTGTACCGGGCCTTATCAAACCCCAAAACCTTTGTGATTGACGTGCGCACCCCCCAGGAGTTCGCCCAAGGCCATGTCCCGGGAGCGGTCAACTGGCCCCTTCAGGAAATTGAGCGCTGGTGGAACCGGGTCCCTAAGGACCGGGTGGTCTACATCAAGTGCAACACCCAAAACCGCAGCCGGCTGGCGGTGCAGTACCTGCTGGGCAAGGGCTACACCGGGCTTAATCTTGTGCAGGGGGGCATCCAAGCCTGGCTGGCCCGCCGTTACCCCGTGGAGCGCTGAGCCATGACCGCCCCCACCCCTTTCTCCGACACCGACCGAAAGACCCGCATCATCCACCGGCTGCGCCGGCTGGAGGGCCAGGTCCGGGGCCTACAGAAAATGGTGGAGGAAGAGCGCTCCTGCAAGGAGATTCTCACCCTCCTAAGCGGGGTAAAAAGCGCTTTAGACTCAGTGGGCGAGGAAATTCTAGAAGCCTATCTGGCCCAGTGCCAGGCCGACCCTCAGGCCCCAGCCCTAGAGCATCTTGTGGAAATGGTGCGCCTTTTGCGCAAGTAGCCGCCCTCATCCCCCGCTGTGGGTCTTGTGGTAGGCTGGCGTTACGCCGCGGATTCCCTTCACGGTTATTCGTCACACTAGGAGGAAGTATGATAACGCTCCACCGCATAGGCCCCTACCGGTTTTACGTGAATTCAGGGTACAACCTCGAGCCGCCCTACATCTGCGTTAAGCACGGGGCCAACACCGCCAAGTTCTCCTTGCAGCCCCCATCCCTGCTGGTCAACAACGGCTTTCCCCGGGGTGAAATCTCCCGTATCCAGCAGCTCGTCCTGGAGGCCCGCGAGCTGCTCATGAAACACTGGGCTCGAGCCAAGGGCACCGAAGGGGAAAAGCCCACGGGGGAGCTGCTCCTGCACCAGGAGTGAGGCGGCCTAGCGCCTGCGCCGGCGGCGGGGCTTACCCACCGCAGCAGGTTCTGGAAGCCCCTTTAGCCGGGCCTCAATTGAGCGCATCTGGTCGCGCAAGGCGGCGGCCCGCTCGAAATCCAAAGCCTCGGAGGCGGCCCACATCTCTGCCTCGAGCTGCTCCAATAGGCCCTGCAGGATAAGTGGGTCGTCCTGGGCCGCCTGGGCCACTTCAGCCCCGTAGTCCTCTGGCTTGACCAGCTTGCGCACCGACTTCTGCACCGTCTGAGGGGTGATGCCGTGGGCCTTGTTGAAGGCCTCCTGCAGGGCGCGGCGGCGCCGGGTCTCCTCTATGGCCGCTCGCATGGCCTCAGAGATGGTGTCGGCGTAGAGGTAGACCTCGCCGGCCGCATTGCGGGCCGCCCGACCGATGGTCTGGATGAGGGAGCGCTCTGAACGCAAGAAACCCTGTTTGTCGGCGTCCAGGATGGCCACCAGCGAGACCTCGGGCAGGTCCAGGCCCTCCCGCAGGAGGTTGATGCCCACCAGGGCGTCAAAGTAACCCAGCCGCAGGTCGCGCAGGAGGGCCTGCCGCTCAAAGGCGTCCAGCTCATGGTGCATGTAACGGGCCCGCACCCCGTGCTCTACTAGATAAGCCGTGAGCTCCTCGGCCATGCGCACGGTGAGCACCGTGACCAAGGTGCGCTCGCCCCGCTCGGCCCGCTTTCGGATGGCCCCCATCAGGTCCTCAATCTGGCCCTGGGTGGGCTTGACTGTGACCAGGGGGTCCAACAGACCAGTGGGGCGGATGATCTGCTCCACCACCCGGCTGGAGACCTCGAGCTCGAAGGGCCCTGGTGTAGCCGAGACAAAGACCACCTGGTAGACCCGCTCCAAAAACTCGTTGAAGCGCAAAGGGCGGTTGTCCAGCGCGCTGGGCAGGCGGAACCCGTAGTCCACCAGGGTTTTCTTGCGCATATAGTCGCCGTTGTACATGCCCCTTAGCTGCGGCACGCTCACGTGCGACTCGTCTAAAAAGACCAGATAGTCCTTAGGAAAGTAGTCCAAAAGCGTGTAGGGAGGTTCTCCCGGGGCCTTACCCGAGAGGAACCGGGCGTAGTTCTCTATACCCGGGCAGGTGCCCATCACCTGGAGCATCTCCAGGTCGTAAAGGGTGCGCTCCTTCAAGCGCTGGGCCTCTAGAAGCTTGCCCTCGGCCTCAAAGTAGCGCAGCCGCTCCTCCAGCTCCTTGTGAATCTCTGGGATGGCCTGCTTGAGCCGCCACTCAGGGGTAGCGTAGTGGGTGGCCCCCAGGAGCACAAAGCCCGGAAGGTCCCTAAGCCGCTCCCCAGTAACGGGGTGGACCACCGTGATGCGGTCTATGGTGTCCCCCCAAAGCTCTATGCGTATCGGCTCCTGCTCGTAAGCGGGCCAGACCTCCACCACCTCTCCCCGGACCCGGAAGCGCCCCGCCCGCAGCTCCACATCCCCCCGCTCGTACTGAAGCTCCACCAGCCGCCCTAAGAGGGCCTCGCGAGGGTAGTCCCGGCCCACCTCCACCACCAGGCTCATGTTGCGGTACTCCTCGGGGCTGCCCAGGCCGTAGATGGCCGAGACCGAGGCCACCACAATCACATCGCGCCGGGTGAGCAGGCTGCGGGTGGTAGAGTGGCGCAGCCGCTCAATCTCGGGGTTGATGGAGGCGTCCTTCTCAATGTAAAGGTCCCGACCCGGGACATAGGCCTCAGGCTGGTAGTAGTCGTAGTAGCTGATGAAATACTCCACCGCGTTCTCGGGGAACAGCTCACGGAACTCCTGGGAAAGCTGCGCGGCCAGCACCTTGTTGGGAGCCATGACCAAGGCTGGCCGCTGCAAGCGCTCGATGACCTTGGCCATAGTCACGGTCTTCCCGGTGCCAGTGGCCCCCAGCAGGGTGACAAAACGCTCACCAGCCTGCAACGCCTCCACCAGGGCCTCAATGGCCTGGGGCTGGTCGCCTTGGGGGGTGGGGCCTTGGTAGCGGAACATCCCCTACCAGCCTACCCCTTCGCCGAATTTTCTGCCTAAATCAGAATACAATCCGGCCTAGAGGCGCCGGGTCCTGCCGTCCAGCGTCAGCAAAGGCCCGTACAGGTCAGGCCGGCGGTCGCGGAAAAAGCCAAACCCTGCCCGGAAGCGCCGGGCCTCCTCCAGGTTCAGCTCGGCCACCAGGATGGTCTCCTCCTGGCGGCCCGCCTCGGCCAGCTTGTTGCCCATGTAGTCGGCAATAAAAGAAGAGCCATAGTAGGTCTGGGTGCGCCCCTCCACCTCCTCGGTGCCCACCCGGTTGGCCGCCGCCAGGTAACAGAGGTTGGCCACCGCGTGGCCAATCATCACCCGCTGCCACATCTCCTTGGTGTCCATTCCTCCTGCCTCCGGGGGCTCAGAGCCGATGGCAGTGGGATAGAGAAGTACCTCGGCCCCCAGAAGAACCAGGCTGCGGGCGCACTCCGGGTACCACTGGTCCCAGCAGATGCCAGCCCCTACCGTGCCGTAGGGGGTGGGGAAGGCCAAGAACCCCGTATCGCCGGGGTTGAAGTAGTACTTTTCCTCGTACCCCGGGCCATCGGGAATGTGGGACTTCCGGTAGACGCCCGCTATCCGGCCGTCCGGGCCGATCATCGCCAGGCTGTTGTAGTAGGCTTGGCCGGCCCGCTCAAAAAAGGAAACCGGCAGCACCAGTCCCAATTCCTGGGCAAGCTGTTGGAAGCGGGGGAGGAAGGGGTGGCCCTCCACCGGGTGGGCTAGAGCAAAGTAGTGCTCTCGCTCAGCCTGGCAGAAGTAAAGGCTCTCAAAAAGCTCCGGCAGCAAGACAACCTGGGCCCCCAAAGCCGCAGCCTCCCGCACCATCCGCAGCGCTTTGGCTAGGTTGGCCTCCCGCTCCGGGCCCATGGACATCTGGACCACCGCCAGCCGGGTCATGCCCCCCTCCAAATCCGGCCTGCCGGCTGCTGCTGGGTGATGCAGTGGAAGCTCCCCCCACCGGTGATGAGGTAGCGGCTTTGCAGCCCAATTACCTCGCGCCCTGGAAAAAGCGGGCGCAGGATTTCCAAGGCCCGCTCGTCGTGAGGGTCACCGTACTGGGGCACCAACACCACCCCGTTGGCGATGTAGAAGTTGGCGTAGGTGAGGGGAAGCCGCTCCCCTCCCAGCCAGCGCGGCTCTTTGGGCAGAGGCAGTTCCACCACCCGGAAGCCGCCTAGGCTCTTCAAGATTTCCAGGTTCTCCTTCAGGGGGCGGTGGTTAGGGTCGTCCGGGTCCAGCGCCACCGAGGTAACCAAGGTGGCGGGGGCGGTGAAGCGGGTTAGGGTGTCAATGTGGCCGTCGGTATGGTCGCCCTCCAGGCCCTCCCCCAGCCAGATCAGGGCGTCCACCCCCAGGTACTCCCGCAGGTAGTCCTCCAGCTCCTCCTCGTGCAGGTGGGGGTTACGGCCAGGCGAGAGCAGGCACTGGCGGGTGGTCAGGGCCAGGCCCTGCCCATTGACCTCCAACGCTCCTCCTTCCATCACAATGCCTGGGTAGAAGAGCCGAAGCCCCAAAAGGCGGGCTATATGCAGGGGCATCTGGTTGTCCAGGCCGGCTGGGTACTTTCCCCCCCAGCCGTTGAACTCCCAGCTAAGGGCGGCCAGCTCAAGCGGCCCTTCCCCCGAGGGCCGCGCCACGAACATGGCCCCTGAGTCGCGCAGCCACAGGTCGTCGTGGGGGATGCGATGAAAGCGCACATTCCCGCTGAGCCGGGCCCGGGCATCCCGCTCGGACTCCTCGTCGTGCACCACCAGCTCCACCGGCTCAAAGCGGGCCAGGGTGTTTACGAACCCAGCCAGCTCCTGACGGACCGGCTCCAGATAGCCCTGCCACTTCTCCTCGTCGTAGGGCCAGGCGGTCCAGGTGGCGGCGTGCGGGGCCCACTCGGGGGGCATCCGGAAGCCCAGGGCCCGGGGGGTGAGGGTCTTCTCCACAAGGAGAAGAGTATACCAGCTCAGCCGAGCGCCGCCTCGAGATCGGCCCAGAGGTCCTCCACATCCTCAATCCCCACGCTCAGGCGGACCAGCGAGGGGGGCAGGTGGGCCTGGCCGGGGAGGGCTGAGCGCCGCTCGAGGCTTGACTCCACCCCTCCTAGGCTGGTGGCATGGCGGATGAGCCGGACCCGGGCGCAAAGGGCATCGGCCGCATCAGCACCGCCTTCTAGCTCAAAGGAGATGATGGTCCCGAAGCCCTTCAGGCTGCGCCGGGCCAGGGCATGCTGGGGATGGGAGGGAAGGCCCGGGTAGTGAACGCGGGCCACCCGGGGGTGCTGGGCCAGGCGCGAGGCCAGCACCTGGGCGTTCTCCTGAGCCCGCTCCAGCCGGAGGGCTAGGGTACGGATCCCCCGCACCGCCAGAAAGGCCTCTAGGGCTCCTGGAACCGCCCCAGCCAGCTCCCGCGCCTTCCTAAGGGCCTGGGCCAGCGCCGCCTCCCGGGCCACCGCCACCCCTGCCAGAAGGTCGGAGTGCCCCCCAATCAGCTTGGTGGCTGAGTGCACCGAGAGGCTGGCCCCCATCTCCAGGGGCCGCTGGTTGAGGGGGGTGGCGAAAGTGTTGTCCACCACCAGAATTCCCTCCGGTTTGCGGGGTGCGGCGCAGATAGCTGCTAGGTCGGCCAGCCTGAGGAGGGGGTTGGAGGGCGACTCGAGCCAGAGCAGGTCCGCCTCAGCGCAGGCCCGTTCCCAAGCCGCGGTGTCCTCCAAGGGCACACGCGCCACCCTCCAGCGCCCCCGGGCCGCCCCCGCCTCGGCCAGGGCCACCACCCCTTGGTAGCAGTCCTGGGGCAGCACCACCTGGGCCCCCACCGGGAGCAGGTCAAACACCGCTGCGGCCGCGGCCATGCCCGAGGCAAAGGCCACCGCCTCGCCGCCCTCGAGCCCCCCCACCACGGTCTCCAGGGCCTCCCAGGTAGGGGTGCCGTCGCTGCGGGCGTAGGTCCGTTCGCCCCCCCGGGCGAAATTTGAGGCCGGGACCAGAGGGGTGTTGAGGGGCGCACCCGGCCCTTCCGGCCGACCCGCCGCAACCAGCCAGGAAGCAAGCTTCAGAGGGCTCTTCACGGGGCGAAGTATACCAGCCAAGCGCCCCTTGCCTTTCAGGGCTGGACTTCCCCCCGGAGGACCCGCCGGACGGCCTCTGGGTAGGCCAGGTGCTCTTGCTCCAGGATGCGGGCCGACAGGGTCTCCTCGGTGTCCCCCGGCAGCACCGGCACCCGGCGCTGGAGGATGATAGGGCCGGTATCCACCCCGGCGTCCACGAAGTGGACGGTGCAGCCAGTCTCCCGTACCCCGGCTTGGAGGGCCTGGCGCTGGGCGTGCAGCCCTGGGAAGGCCGGCAGCAAGGAGGGGTGTATGTTCAGGATGCGCCCAGCCCACTGGTCCACAAACTGCGGCGACAAAATCCGCATGAAACCGGCCAGTAGCACCAGGTCTATCCGCCGTTCGCGCAAAAGCTGCCCTGCGGCCTCCTCAAAGCAGGCCCGCCCCCCTTCCCCCTTTGGCCAGGGCAGGTACTCGGCCTCAACCCCAGCCCGCGCCGCCTTTTGCAGGGCCGGGGCCCCGCGCCTATCCGAGATGACCAGCACCACCTGGCCCAAAGCATCCTCCGGGGGAAACGCCCTCAGGAGGGCCTCCAGGTTGCTGCCCCGACCCGAGGCCAGCACTGCCAGCCGAGCCGGGCGGCCTAGGGGAAAAGGGCTCATCCTATCACCCTCCAGCCGCGCATCCGGGCCACCGCCTGGAGGGCTGCTTCAGGGTAGACCGCCACGGGGTGTTCGGCCAGCTCGAGCAGGGCCAGGTCGGAAAGGGTGTCGCCATAGGCCGCGTAGAGGGCCTCTCCACGCAAAAACTCCCGAATCTGCACCGCCTTGTGGACCCCAGAGCGCACCGGCCCTTCCAGCCGACCGCTAAAAACCCCTCCCTCCATCACCAAGGGCGTGCCCAGCGCCACCACCCCCTCCCCCATCCGCCGCGCGAAGGCCTCCAGCACAGGCTGGTAGGTGGCCGAACACAGCACCACCCGCCGCCCCTGCTGCTGGGCTGCCCAAAGCTCGTCCAGCACCTCAGGGCGGCGTTTGGGCCAAAGCTCAGTGGACACCACCCACTCCGCCACCCGAGCCAGCCCCTCCTGGTCAAGGCCGGCCAGCAGCCGGGCAGCCCGCTCCATAAAGCCGTCCTGGAAGGCCCGACGATCCCGCAGGCCCAGCCGGGTGAAAAGGACCCCTGGCAGTTCCCGGAAGAGAAAGGCCCGGTACGCCCCGGCCCGTCCGTGGGCCTGCATCCAGGCAGCTATTCCCCGCCAGGTCTCGCCAGTGGTTAGGGTCCCCTCGAGGTCGGCCGCGACGACGTTCACCTACCCAACAATACCATCCCAACCCCCTGGGGCCTCAAATCAGCTTGCGCAGCACCGTGGCAATCTGGCTCTTAGCCTCCTCGAGCCGCTCCGCAGAAGCCCCATCCTTGCAGAGGTCTAGGTACTTCCACCAGCAGGGCCCGAACCAGGGAGTCCATGGCCTTGCGGGTGGCGCGAAGCTGGGTCAGGAGCTCGGCAAACGATCGGCCTTCCTCCAGCCTCTTCTGCAAGCCTCGGGCCTGCCCCTCAATACGGCGCAACCGCTGCATCAGGACGTTCACCCGCTCCGGACAGGGAGGGCCACTGGAGGGTGGGTCGCGGTTCCTGGCCTGTTCCACCTCCTCACAACCGCTCCTGCAACCACTCCGGCGTAATCCTCAGGAAGAAGCTGTTGAGCTGGGTGTAGGTGCCGGTGAGCAGCAACAGCCCCACCCCAATCAGTACCACCCCCGCCGCTATCTCCACCGCATGGGAGAAACGGGCCGCCCGCCTCAGGAAGGCCCGGGCCCTGTCGGCAAAGAGGGCCACCAGCAGGAAGGGCACCGCCAACCCCAGGATGTAGGCCACCAGCAGGTGCACCCCCTCACCGGTGGCCGTGAGGGTGAGAATTCCGCCCAGGATGGGCCCGATGCAGGGCGTCCAGCCCAGCCCCAGCACGATGCCCAGCACGAAAGCCCCCCAGGGCCGGTCGGTGGGGCCTTCGTAGCGCAGGTTCACACCCCATTTGGGCCTGAGGCCCAGCATGTAGAGGCCGAGCAGAATCAGCACCACCCCCCCCACCCTTCCCAAGAGGTCCCGGTACTCAAAGAGCAGGCTGCCCAAAAGGGTGAAGGGCAGGCCCAGCAGGAAGAAGATGGCCGAGAAGCCCAGCACGAAGAAGACCGCGTTGCGCAATGGGCGGCCCCGCTGCCCACCCAGGTAGAGCAGGTAGGTGGGCACCAAGGGGAGCACGCAGGGGGAGAGAAAGGAGAGGATTCCCGCCAGGAAAGCGATGGGGAGGCTTAGGGTCATGAGGCTCCAGGAAACTATCCTATCACCGGACAGGTCGTGGGGACTCTAGTGTGCTCGGCGTAGGGGATTACGGTGGCCCTGGTCACTTCCTCGCGGGCCCGGGCGGTGGTGCGGAAGAGGTCGCGCAGGCTCTGCTGCTGGGCCCGGAAAAACTCTTCGAACTGGGGGTTGCCCAAAAAGCCCACCGCGTAGGTTTCGTCCTTGGCCGCATCGTACTCTAGGGTTACCGCGGCCAGCGCATGGGGGGCCGGGCCGCCCTTCACCTCCCCTCCCCGGCTAATATCAAAGGACGAAAGGTGCGCGCAGCAGACCATGCGGGGCCCCCGGTTGCCCTCGGGCTTGTAATAGCCCACGGCCCCGAGGTTGGGCGCGGCGTAGCTGTAGCCGTGGGGGCAGATGCTGGTGTAGGCCACCACGCTCTTGCGCGGCCCCACCCCGCCAGGCCAGCGGTAGCTTTTACCGTCGGGCATCCTCACGTCCACCGGCGGTAGCTCAGCGTCCACATTGACCAGGATGTTGGGGGTGGCGGCGTAGGGGTAGGCGAACACAAAGGGCTCGTGGGGCTTGAGCGTGCTCAGCCGGAAGGGGTTGCCCGCCTTGTCCACCAAAAGGGCCCTTTGAAAACTGGTGGCGCTGCTCTGGGCCCGGACGAACTCGAGCATCCCCGTGGGCATCAACTTGAGCAAAAACCCCAGGGAAAACCCCTTACCAAGAAGATCGAGAAAGCTTCTCCGTTCCATCCTAACCTCTAGGGGAGCCTGAGCCAGGGAAAGCGCTTTTGGGTGGTGGGGTCAAGCTCCAGAATCGCCCGGGCGGGCATCTGCACCTTGGGCAGGGTCTGGGCGTTCATCGGCTCGCTGCCGTCAATCACCCCGTTTTGGTAGAGCAGGTAGGCCACCAGGGCGTAGACCTCGTTGTCGCTCAGCGTGCCCGGGGCTTGTAAGGGCATTGCCCGGCGGATGTAGTCAAAAAGGGTGGTGGGGTACTGCCAGTAGTTGCCGATTACGAAGTCCACCGAGTCCACATCCTTGGTCACCGGGAACGGCTCGCCCACCAACCGGTTGAAGACCCCTCCTTGGCCGTTGGCCCCATGGCAGCCTAAGCACTGAGCGTTGTAGACCCGCTCACCCTCGTCCACGGTTCCCTGGCCCGGCGGGAGCCCCCGGCCATCGGGCAGGATGGAGGGGCGGATGTTCCAACGCTGCACCTCCTGCTCGGTCAGGGGGGTGCCAATCTGGTAGCGGCCCCCAGGCTGGGCCAACACCCCAGCCAGCAGCGCCAACCCCAACAAGACCAGGCCCAGCCGCTTCACGACTCACCCCCACATCCGCCCATCCCCACCGCCCCCAGCCGGCGCGGGGCCAGCGAGGCGGAGAGGGTCTTGTCGCCGTTGACCACCTTACCATCGGCCCCGATGCGCCAGGCCTGGATGGCGTTGTAGTGGTAGCGGTTGTTGCGAGCCCAGCGGGCGAAAAACTCCTCCTGGGTGGGCTGGGTGTTGCCCTTTTCGTCCCAAGCCCGGCTCATGATGATCGTTTCCTTGCCGTCCCAGACCCAGCCCAGCTTGAAGCGCACCACCGAGAGAGGGTCGGGGGAGGGCTCGAGGCTGGCCCGGCGCCAGGTCGCCCCCCCATCCAGCGAGATCTCCACTCGGACGATGCGCCCATGCCCGCTCCAGGCCAGACCCCGGATCTCGTGGAAGCCCCGCTGAATCTGCTGCAACCCTGAGGGGTAGGTGATGATGGACTGTGGCTCCATGATCCAGGTAAAGGCGTGCACCTTGCCGTCGGCCATGGTATCGGTATACTCCGAGGTCTCGTCCTTGGCCATCACCGGCATATCGGTTACCTGGATACGCCGCAGCCACTTGACCATGATGCTGCCCTCCCACCCCGGCACCACCAGCCGAAGGGGGTAGCCCTGTTCAGGCCGCAGGGCCTCGCCGTTCTGGGCATAGGCCACCAGCACGTCCTCCATGGCCTTTTCCAAGGGTAGGCTGCGGGTGTAGGCTGCCGCGTCGGCCCCTTCGGGAATAAGCCAGCGGGCCCCCTCTTTGACGCCGGCTTCCTTGAGCAAAATCGCCAGGGGAACCCCCGTCCAGGAGGAGTTGGAGACCAGCCCCCGGCTGCGGGTGGCAGTTAGGGTCATGTCGGGAGGGTTGCGGTACCCGTTCTGACCATTACCAGCGCACTCAATGAAGAGGGTGCGGGTCACCGAGGGCAGCCTCTTGAGGTCGGCCAGGGTGAAGATAAGGGGCCGCTCCACCATCCCGTGGATGACCAGGCGGTGCTCGGCGGGGTCAATGGTGGGCACCCCCCCGTGGTGCCGCTCAAAGTGCAGCGAGCTGGGGGTAATCACCCCGTCCAGCTTGTCCAGGGGGGTGAAGTTGGCCCCGGAGTGGCGGGTACGCAGGTTGGGAGAGATGTAGCGCACCACCCCCTTCTCAAACTCGCTGCGCTCGCCATACTCACGAAGCTCGGCGCCCAAAAAGCGCATCGGCTCAAAGGCCTTTTCCGAGAACTTCTCCCCTCCTTGGGCCAGACCTCCAGAGAGCTTTACAAAAGCCCCCGCGGCGGCCCCCTTGCTCAAAAGTTGCAGCAGCTTGCGTCGGTTCATCAGGCGCTAACCCCCCTTACAAAGGGGTGGGGCACTCCGCCCCATCCCAGCCCGGCCTCAGGCACCGGGCCCAAACATATCGTTCCAAAGGCCACGGGCCCACTCCAGGCCCAGCGCCCCGTTGGGCTTGGAGCGGTTGTTGTCCACGGTGGACTGCTGGCGCACCTGGCGGGCCGCAGTGTCCCAGTTGTGCCTGTGGGAAACCCAGATGGCCTCGTCGCTGCTCACAAAGCTATAGCAGACGTTGTCCGGCAAGGGGTTTTCAATCTCATCCAAGCGCTTGCCGGCAATCCGCTGGGCGATGTGCTCGGCGATGATTTTCCCATCGTTGTAGGCCACCTGGCCGCTCTTGGGGTAAGGCGCATTGCCGATTACATCCCCAATCACGTAGACCCTGTCGTCCACCTCGGAAAGGAAGGTAGGCAGCCGCACATTGGCCCAACGGTCGCCTAAGCCGGCGGTGCGCACGATCTCCCCGGCCTTCATGGGCGGGATGATGTTGGCCAGGTCAAACTTGAACTCACCCAGCGAGGTCTTGACCTCCTTGCGGCCATAGTCAATGGCGGTAACCTCGGCCTGAGGAATGTACTGGATGTAGTCCTTATAGAGGTCGTTGTAGGCCGCGGTGAATCCCGGCCCCTTGGAGATGGGGCCAGGGTTGGCGTCCAGTACGATTACCTTGCCCTTGATCTGGTTGGTCTTGAGGTAGTAGGCCAGCATGGCCGCCCGCTCGTAGGGGCCAGGCGGGCAGCGGTAGGGCGGCCTGGGAATGGCCAGGACGATATCGCCCCCCTCAAAGTTGTCAAGTTGGCGCTTCAAGGCGATGTGTTCCCAGGGCTTGAAGGCCACCGGAAGGAACTGTTTCACCTCGCTGTAGCCTTGGATGGCCTCGTACATGTAGTCAATGCCAGGCGAGACCACCAGATAGTTGTAGAAGATGATACCGCTGGTGGTACGCACGTAGCGGCCCGCGCGGTTGACCTCAATGGCCCGCTCGTTCACGATGGTGACCCCGGCCTTGGCCACATTAGCGTAGTCGAAGACGATGAAGTCCAGGTCTTTGACCCCTCCCAAATAGAGGTTGCTCATGGGGCAGGACATGAAAGCGGGGTTTTTCTCGATCAGCACCACCTCGATGTTGGGGTTCTTGCGGCGCAGGTGCCGGGCCGTGCTGACCCCCCCCCAACCCCCACCGATGATGACCACCCGGTTGCCCCGGGCCGGACCCAGGATGGTGGAGGGCTTGCTGAAGAACTCCTGGGCGAATCCACTACCCGCTGCCGCTCCTGCCAGGGCCCCTACCTTGAGAAGCTTACGCCGCGTTACCTTGCTCATACTCCCTCCTGGTAGCCCAAGCCACGCCGGAGGGTTGCCTCCACTGGCGCTTGTTTGCTTGGGCGTGTCCTAAGATTATCAGATTCTCTCCAAGCGGGGGAAAGCCATAACTAGAGGTTATACGCTCTATTGCCCAGGGCGATAGGGCTGGCCCCCCACCGCCTCGAGAACCTGGCCCATCACCCGCCGGGCCTCCTGCAGCATCCCCATGGTAGGCTGGCTCTGGGCCACACCGGGCATGATGCTCATCAGCATCGGCTCAATGGCCCCTACCAAAGCCCCCCCTGGCATAGGCATCACAAAGAAGCGGCAGGGCGCCGCAAAGCCACCCGCGGGCTGGGTGATGAACATCTGGTAGGCCCACTCGCTCTTGCAGGGATGGATACCGGTCACGTTGCCCATCTTGACCGCAGGCAGCACGTTCAGACCATTGCTGCCCAGCTCGCTCTCCAAAAGCAGGGCCAGCTCCTCGGGGTTTCCTCCCTCCACCCGGTAGAGCATCGCCGGCATCATCCCCGAAGCCGGGTCGGGCATCATGGCCGGGGTCACCCGACGGGGCAGGCCCAGGCCGTAAATCACCGCCTTGAGCTTGGCCCCTAGGAGGCGGCTTTTGGTGTTTTTCACCTGGAGCATGCCAAACATCAGATCCGGGTCAAAGGTACCGACCGTGATGACCCCGGGCTGGGCCCCGTGGAGGTACACGGTGGGTGGTAGGATGATGGCGGTCATGAAGTTTTCCCGCACTGCCGCCAAGGTGCCCTCCTCCGGCTCCAGTACCAGTAGGAGGTAGTCCGGGAAGTCGGCCCTGAAATTCCTAACCTGCCCGCCCAGGTTGAGCGTCCGGGCCACCTTGAGCCCTTGGGCCCCCAGGGCCGCTTCAACCCGGGCCTGGGCCTCGGTCATGCTCACCCCACGCAGGGTGGTTTCTAGCGACTGAGCCAGGGCCGACAGGGACAGAACAAAACCCCACAACAGCATCCACTTGCTCCTCATAGGCCTCCTCCCAAGCTTGCTCTAGGGTCTTTGGACGGGCAGGTTCTGCTCGATCCAGGCCCTAAATCCCCCGTTCAGGTTCTTGACCTCGGTGTAGCCCAACGCCCTCAGGTACGCCGCGGCCACCGCGCTCACGTGCCCAGTGCCGCAGTACACCAGGATAGGTTTGTCCTTTTCTTTGGGCAGCTCGGCCAGGCGGTCGGGCAGTTGGCTGATGTGAATCTGCACCGAGCCGGGGATGAAGCCCCTAGCCCGCTCCTCGTTGGTGCGCACGTCCAAGATAAAGGGCTCAAAGACCTCCACAAAGTCCTTGGCCTCGGCGATGTAGAGCAGATAGCTGGCCGGGTTGATTTTCTTGATGAAATTGCCCATCTCCTGCAGCGAGCCCGGGGTCATCTCCTGGGCCAGCCCCAGGCTGCCCAGGAGCACCAGCAGCACCAAACCCTTGCGCATACGCACCCCCTAGCGGGTGAAGCCCGGCATCTCAGTAAACCTGTTCTTACCCCGGGTAGCCTCGGCCAGCATGTACATGGAGAGGGCGATGTAGGGCTCGGAGTAGTAGTCGGGGGGGTGGATGCCTACCGATTCGTAGCAGAAGGCGATGCGGTCCTGGAGGGTGTAGAGCTTATCGGCCTCAAAGCGGTAGGCCGGCCACTCGTTGGAGAGCCCCTGCCGCGGGCTGCGCACCGGGGAGAGCCGCACCTTTCGGCCCGCATAGGCCTCGTGGCAGATGGCGCAGTTCATGTCCCGGTCGCCTGCCCGGTGGTACCAAAGCTCTCGGCCCAGGTTGTACATGGCAATCTCCTGGGAGGTTCTAGGCACCACGTTGATGGGCATCTCGCTGGACTTGGAGGCCACGTAGGCGACCAGGGCCTTTACCTCGTCGCGCTTGACCTCTTCAGGCTTGAAGCCCTGGAGCCGCACCATACAGCTCACGATGCGGGTCTCTAGGTCTTCTACCCGCTTTGTGTCGGCGAAGTAACGGGGGAGCTGGGTCAGAGCCCCCTCGAGCTTCCCCGGCCCCAGACCAAAGTCGCAGGCCTCAAGGCTCACCTGCTTGGGGCCTCGCTTGGCGTGGAAGAGCTCCTCACCCTGGGCAGCGTAGAGCTCACCCGGAAGGATGCCCGCGGTCTGGCGGAATAGCTCCCGTTGCCGCTCGGCCTCCTTATAGGGGTCAAGCTCCTGCTGGCCTTGGGTCAGGGCCACCCCCAGCGCGAACCCCAGCAAGGCCAGCCCCAACACACGGTATAGGCGGTTCTTGCGCATACTCACCTCTTGAGGTTGGCGTTTACCGGCGAAGCCGGGTCGAGCAGGAAGGCCACGATGTGAGCGGTGTCCTCAGGGCTCAGGATGCCGTGGTAGCCGGCCCGGTACATGAGCGAACAAGGCATGGAGGCCCAGGCGTTGTAAATCTTGTCGTAGGTGTACTTCACCACCGCCTCGCTGGTGCCCCGCGCACCGTAGCCCACCAGGCCGGGCCCCATGTTGCCGGCCCCCGCCTCTCGCGGGTCGCCGGTGTGGCAGGCGTAGCAGTTGCCCTTGCGGGGGTTGGTGAAGAGTTCCTCCCCTTTCTTCCAGTCCCCCATCAGCCTCCCATCGGCGGGATACTTGATGAGCTTTCTCTGGCGCTCGAGGAAGGCCGGCACCAACTCAGCCGGTAGCTTGTCGCGGTACTGGGAACAAAGGGCCTGGTCGGGGTCCTGCTGCATGCTCTTCTGGAACTCCGGCCCTCCGCTTTGGATGGCCTGGCTGACCCGCTGCTGAAAGGGGGTCTGCTGGGAGAGGGCCACCCCTAGAAGCGAAGCCAGCGTGAACCATAACAAAAACCGTTTCCCTTTCACTAGAGCAAACCTCCTTCAACCGGGCAGTACATAGCGATGGTCCAGCACCCGCATGCTCGGGCGGGGTGGGACGCGGACGGTTTTGACCTGGCGGATGTACTCCGCCATGATCTCGTAGATGGGCCTGGGGGTGTACTTCTCCAAGACGGTTCCACTGCGCTGCAGCCGTCCCCCGTAGGCGGCCACGATGTACTCGCGATTCGGGTCAAGCCGCCGCCCCCGGATGGCCACGTTGCGAATGCGCTGGCCGGTGGGGGCGTTCACTGCCAAGTCGTAGGAGAGCCCGTAGACCCGGCTCATGTCCCCTCCCTGCTGGTAGAAAGGGTCGGGGTTAAAGGCGTTGGCCGCCACGTCCTCCAGCACCGCCAGAAGCCGCTCGCCTTTGAGTTTGAAGATGTAGACCTCGGGGTAGGTGAAGGCAGTGTAGGCCAGCAAGCGGTCCATGGTGATGGGCTGGCCTGGCAGGATGGCCGTACCCCATCGGGTTCCGGTGCTGAAGGCCACGTCCACCTCAGGGTAGAAGGCCCGGATGGCCCGGCCCGAGAGCTCGTCAAAGGTGGAGTAGGTGGAGTCCCGCTTGTAAAGGAGGGTCTCGGCGGTGCCCAGGACCTCGTCCAGATAGGGCCTATGGGGCGCGTAGGCCTGCTCCACGAAGGCCACCAGGTCGGCATCGGGCTGGATCAGGCGGCTGGCCACCGGCAACACGCTCTGCCGGATTTCCTCAATGCCCCCCTTCTTGAGCTTGAGGTCCACCCGGACCACCGCCTTGCCCGCGGCCCCCCCCGCCACCAGCCAGGTCTTCCCGAAGCGGGCCGGGCGGGGCGTGTAGTCGTGGGTGTGGCCGGTGAGAATCAGGTCAATGCCGCTGACCTTCTCAGCGATGGCCGAGTCCAGCGGAACCCCGTTGTGGGAGAGGAGGACGATGGCGTCTACCCCCTTGGCCCGGAGCTCATCCACATAGCGTTGCAACTCCTTCTCCCGCACCCCGAAGGAGAGCCCTTCCGAAAACTCCTCAGGGTGGGAGACCTTCACGTAGGGAAAGGTGGAGCCAATAATCGCCAGGCTGTAGCCCCCTACCTCGTGGATGCGGTAGGGCTCGTAGATGGGGTCGCCGAAGAGGTCGTCTGCGATGTTGAAGCTCACCACCTGGGCCTTCAGCTCCTTGACCAGCTCCTCAACCCGGGCCCGGCCCAGGGTGTACTCCCAGTGGAAGACCATGTGGTCAAAGCCCACGCGGTTCATCCAGTCCACCATGACCTGCCCCTTGGTCAGGAGGGAGATACCGGAGTTCGTCCAGCTATCCCCGCCCTCCAGCACCAAGGTGCGGCGCTCCCCCGCCATGGCCCGCTGCTGACGGATCAGGGTGCCAACGTAGGCCCCCCCACCCATCGGGCCGAAGCGCTCAGCCAGGGCCACGAAGTCCACTGAGGAGAAGAGGTAGGCCTCCAGGCTGCCCCGCTGGATGCCGTAATGGCGCAGCATGGCCTCCCCAGCCAGGTAGCCTGGCCGGCCCTCCAGCGGCTTAGGAGCGAGCAGGTTGGGCGGCTCCATGAAGTAGTGGGGCCGGAGCTGGGCGTGCATGTCGGTGTTGAAGAGCAGGGTCACATCGCCGAAGGGCGGGAGGTCGTAGAGCCGCTCCGGGCGATCCATGGCTTGGGCAAAGGCCCTGGGAGAGGTCAGGCCAAGGGCCAGGAGAAACCGTGCCAGTTCACGTCTAGTCGTAAAAGACCCCCTTTCCCCCACAAACGCGGTGGGAAGAACCGGCTGTTCCTTTGCGCTCAGCGCCTCAGCGCTGGTTTGGTGTTGAAGTCCGAGGACGGGTCAAGCAGGTAGGCCACCACATCAGCGATTTCCTCGGGCTTCAAAAGCCCCCCATGGCCAAAGCGGTACATCACCGTGCAGGGGAAGTAGGCCCAGGGGTTGTAGATTACCTCGTAGGTGTAGCGTTGGACAGCCTCCGAGGTGCCCCTCTGGCCGTACTTCTCCAGGCTGGGCCCCACATTTCCACCAATGTTGAGGGGTGAACCCGCATGGCAGGAAAAGCAGTTGCCTCGAGCCAGGGTGTTGTAAATGGCCTCGCCCCGCTTCCAGTCGCCCATCAACCGACCCCCCTCGGGGTACTTGATGAGCCGGCGCTGCTCCTCAATGAAGGGGCCCAGCACCTCAGGGGGCAAGCGGTTACGGTGGATGGAACAGAGTGCCTGGTCGGGGGCCTGTTTCAGGAGCACATTGGCGTAGTTTTGCCCACCGGCCTGGATGAGCCGCTGGAGCTCGGGGGTGATGTAGGTGGCGCCAGGCTGGCCGCTGGCCAAACCCACAAGCAGCAGGGCAGAAATCAGGTAAGAACGACGCACCCTCCACCTCCTAGCGTATAAACCCCGGCAGGTCCATCCGCGCTCCCCTGGCCTGCGCATTCATGAAAAGGGTCAGGGCGATGATGGGCTCAGAGTAGAAGTCCGGGGCGGGCATGCCCAGGTTGGCGTAGCAGGCCCGGATGCGGTCGGCCATGGTCCAAGCCTGGTCGTTGGAGTAGCGGAAGGCCGGCCAGTGGCTGGCCACACGCTTGTCCCCCAAAAGGTCGGAGTAGGGCAGCACCCCGGCCCGGCGGCCCACGTAGGTCACGTGGCAGGAAGCACAGCCCATGTCGCGCGGCCCAGCCCGCAGGTAGAACAACCGCTCACCCAGCTCGTAAAGCTGCTTCTCCTGTGGAAGCAGGGGCCGAACATACATGGTCTTTTCATTGGAGAGGGAGGCGATGTAAAAGGCGATGGCCACCACCTCGCTGCGCCGAATCTCCTCTGGCCTAAAGCCCTGGAGCCGGATCATGCAGGTGCGGATGCGGGAGTCCAGGTCCTCCACCCGCCGGGTGTCAAAGAAGTAGCGGGGCAGCCGCCCTACGACCCCCTCGAGCCTCCCCGGGCCACGACCAAAGTCGCAGGCCTCGAGGCTGGCCTGCTTGGGCCCCCGCTTGGCCTTGAAAAGCTCCTCCCCTTGCTGCACATACAGGTCGCTGGGCAGAATACCCCCGCTCTGCTCCAAAAGCTGCTGCTTCTGCTTCTCCGCCTCCTTTACCGGGTCGTCCTCCTCCTGGGCCAGCACCCCCAAGGCCCCCAGACCCAACACCAAAGCCACCAAAAGACCCAAGAAGCGGCCCACGGGCGCCCCCCTAGGCCAGGGCTAGGTCGGCGGTCCGCTCGCCGGATTTCCCGGTCAGGTCCTTGGCCACCACCTTAATCTGGCCAGCCTTGGCGGCTTTCATCTTGAAAGCGAAGAGCGGGTTGGCGCTGGTGCCAGGGCCAGGCTTTACCGTGGCAATCGGCTGCCCATCAAAGAGCACGGCAAGTTCGTTGATATGGTCAGCCGGGATCAGCTTCCCGCTGGCGTCCCGGCGGGTGCCAGGCTCCATGGGGTGCTGAACCACAATCTGCACGCGTACCTCTTCACCGGCCTTGGGCTTGGCTGGATTGAAACGAATCAGGATGTTCATGGCTCAAACCTCCAGAAACTAACCGCAACCCCCTACCGTCACGCGAACGCCCTGGGAGGCCAAAAGGAGCTTGCCGTCCTTGGTCTCCACCACCGCCCGCACCGGGGCGGTTTCGGCCACCCGCACCCGGGTAGCGTAGTAGGGCAGTACCCCCCCACCCAGAAGCTGGAAGCTGAAGAGCAAGGGGTTAGCGTTCTTGTCGCAGAAGCAGTAGATGGCCTTGACCTGATCGGCGGGCAGACCAACCTCAATCTCCACGGGCACGTTGGCCCCCGACTCGGCGATGGTCGGGGCGGTCAGCTTGACATCTTTGGAGGGAACCAGGTCCTTGAAGCCCTTGCCCAAGGCAGCCTGCAAGCCCTTTTCCAAGTTGGCGATGTCCTCACCCTCCAGCCCGCCCTGGGCCAGCGCCGAACCTACCCGGCCGACAACCAAGGAGGCGGCCAGGGTACCTGCCGAGGCCTTGAGAAACTTTCTCCTATTCACAAGCTTCACCTCCTGCCTTGGCGCAGACCTGCTCGAGCTCCCGCAGGAACTGCGCCCGGGGGCGGCTGCCAAACAACCGCCCTATCTCTTTCCAGGTACCCTCCTGGGGTACCAGAAAGACAAAGGTAGGGGTACCAAAGGCCCGCATTTGGCGTGAAAGGGCCTGGCCCTCAGGGCTATGCATATCCACGCTGGCCACCACGTACCTGCGGGCAAGGGTTCGGGAAATCCTGTCATCGGAGAGGACAAAGGTGTTCATCTGCTCGCAGTAGGGGCAGCCGTGGCTCCAGAAATAGACCATTAGAATGCGTTGGTGGGCTTGGGCGTACTGCTGGGCCTGGGGGTAAGGGTACCAGCGGTCAAAATCCACCGCTGGGCCTGCCGCAGCCGATGCAAGGAACCCCCCTAGGGCGAGAAGGGTAACTATTCTCATAGCAGTACAGCCCCAGCTTATACGGGGTGGGGGTACAAGCGTCAAGGGGCTGGCCCCCAATTTTGGAAAGGCGATAAAGGCCTGTGGCCACTGATTCTTTAGAAGTTATAACAGAAAATAATGAGGGTTATTACTCTATGGCAAATAGGGGGTGTAGAACAGGCCTGAGCAATGGCCCACAAAAATAGCCCCCAATGGCTCAGGACCTGCGGAAAATGAGAAGAGCGGTGGCGTTGTCGGGGGCCCCGGCCTCTATGGCCGCCCCAACCAGGGCCTCCGCGGCAGCCTGGGGGCTTCGGGCTTGGGCCATAATCGCCGCCATTCGGGCCTCCTCCACCTCCCCCCAGACCCCGTCCGAAAGCAGCAGCAGGACCTCGCCAGGCTGCAGGGTGTCCGCGACCTGGCCCATCGTCTCCTCCAGGGTCTCCACATAGCCTTCCTGGGGCCGGCGCAGGTTGCCCAAGGAGCGCAGGACCTGGTTGCGGTCGGGGTGGCGCTGGGCCTCCTCAGGGCTGAGGGCCCCGCTTTCCACCAGCACCCCCACCAAGGAGTGGTCGCGGGTGAGCCGCCGCAACCTTTCCCCCCGCCAAAGGTAGACCCGGCTGTCCCCCACATGGGCCAGGGTGTAGCGGTCCCCCCAGAGCACCACCCCGCTCAGTGTGCAACCCCCGTCCAGCCCCCCGAGGGCCTCGAGCACGGCCTGGTTGGCGGCCCAGGCCAGCCGCACCCCCCACTCGGCCTGGGCCTTCGGGTCGTCTAGGGGGTGGGGGGGCTCCCCGGCGATGAAGCCTTCCGCCGCGGCCTGGCTGGCCCGCTCCCCTGCGGCCATCCCCCCCATCCCATCGCAGACGCAGGCCCGGAGCAAAAGGGTGCGGCCAAACTCCGACTGCACCCGCTCGAGCCGGTAGGCGTAGGCGTCTTGGTTGTGTTGCCGACCGGGGTTCAGGCCCACCGTGGTAGCCTCACCGAGCTCCAGCACCACCCCCACCTCGCGCGGTTGGGCCAGCCGCTTGAGCAGGCCCAAGGCCTCCTGGGGGGTAGCCCGGACCTCGGCCGGGGCCAGCATCCGGGCTAGGGCCTGGGGCAGGCCAGGGGGACGCAGGCCCGAAAGGAGGAGCTCGCTGGGGCCTTCTGCCGGAAGGGGGCTGCCGGTAAGGAGCTCAAAGAGCAGGGCCCCCAGCAAGTAGACCCCGCTCTTGCCGCTCAAGGTCGTCTCGGCCAGCACCTCTGGGGGGGTGTAGCCGGGCCGCCAGACCTTGGGCGGGGGCTCACCCAGACGGGCCAGACGGGGTGGCAGGGCCAGCTTGGGCCCCTCGGGGGTTTGCCGCAAGGATTGGGGCTCCAGGTCTACCAGGGCCAGGCCCTTCAGCTCGAGGAAGTAGACCAACTGGGCCAGCGGCTGCACCACCCCTAAGGCAACCGAAAGCGGGAGGGGCCGGTAGAGGGGTTCTCCTTCCAGGGCCTCTAGGGCGGTCCCCTCCGGACCGCTGTAGACCAGCCGGGGCAGCAGCCGGTGGTGCCCCAGCCCTTCCAGCAGCTCGGCCTTGTACCCTGGCCTGACCAAAAGCCCCTGCCCATCCTGCAAAGCCGCCATCCACCCTCCCCAAAAGGGCCCCTCCACCCGAAAGGTCAAGGAGCCCCAGGTATGGGTGGAGCCGGGCTCCAAGGTGGCGTTCTCCACCGTGGAGGGGAGGAGGGTTTCCTCCAGAAACTCGCCCTCGTCGGGGGAGGATAGCTCCTCCTGGGGCGGCCCCATGTCGGCGTGGGTCATCCCCTCGGCCTCAGCCGCCAGCTCTTCCGGGGAACGCTCTTCGGGCACGGCGATCCTCCTCAGCCCGCTTGAAAGACCAGAATCACGTTGCCAAAGGCAATCTCGTCTCCGTCCTTGAGTTCTGTGGGTTCTACCAACCGCGCCGAAAAGGAGTCCTCCCCAGCCCGCTTGATGAAGACCCCGTTGGTGGAGCCCAAATCCCGCACCTTCCACACCCCATCAAAGAAGAGTTCGGCGTGGCGCCGCGAGACGTTCTCCGCCCCCGGAACCCCCGTGAGGTCTATCTCCACTGGGCCGCTGGAGGCGTCAAAGCGCCCCACCACCAGCCTAGGCCCTCCCAGGGGGATGCTCTCATTGGTCAGGGCCCCAAAGCGCTTGAAGACCAGCCTAGCGGGCCGGAAGGCGGAGGGGGACGGAGGCTGGGAGACAGAGGACTGCTCGGGGGTTTCGGGAGGAGGCGGGTTTTCTGGGACCAGCTCCACCCCACACCCCTCGCAGAACCGCACCCCCTCGGGGTTTTCGTTGCCGCATACCTTGCACACCATCATGGCCTAACCTCCTTCATGAAGCGGACCACGCTTCCCAAAGAAACGACAAGCAGGGCTACCGCCAGCCCCCCAAGCCACCAAGGCTCACCCCCCTGCCCCCAGCCAAAGGCCGCGGCCAACCCCAGGATAACCGCCATGTCCCCGGAAAAGTGCTCCAGCAACACCGGTAGCAGGCCCAGCCCCCCGATAAAGACCCCCAACCCCAGGGCCATCTCGAGGGAGACAACCCCCAAGAAGGCCAGGAGGCCCAGCCCCCCTAGGACCAGCAGGAAAACCCCACAGCCCAACCGGGTGAGGAAGGCCAGCAGGGCGTACGCCAGCCCCAAGAGGGCAGCAGCGTAGAGGCCGGCCTCAACCCAAACAAAGCCGCCAAGGTTCGGGAAAAGCGTGTGGTAAAGCCTCTCCAAAGCCCCGAGCAGCGGGGTCAGCAAATCGGGGCGTCCCTCCAACCGGCTGCCCATCAGGTAGCCTAGAGCCGCCCAGGCCAGCGCCAGGGGCGGCAGGAGATGGAAGGCCCGGCTCCTCTGCAAATCCGGCACTGGGGTCGGGGTGGGGTC
>NZ_QWKZ01000039.1 GCF_003574085.1 Meiothermus luteus
CCCCCGGCCCCGCTCCCGCGGAGGGAAGAGCACCGCGATGGTGGTCAGGGCCAAGGCGAAAAGCGCCCCACCGCCAATACCCTGCAGGCCACGAAAGACGATGAGCTGGGGCATATTTTGAGCCAGGCCGCACAAGGCTGAGCCCAGCAGAAATACTACGACGGCCACCAACAAAACCGCCTTCCGGCTAAACAACTCGGTCAGACGGCCAAAGATAGGCGCCGAGACCGTGGAGGCCAGAAGGTAGGCGGTGGTGACCCAGGCGTAGAGCTCGGTTCCGCTAAGATCGGCGACAATTCTGGGAAGCGCGGTGGAAACAATGGTCTGGTCCAAGGCGGCCAGGAACAGCCCCAGGAGTATGCCAATCAGGGTTAGTTGCCTTTGTTGAACGAAGCGGTCGTCGGGGGTCTGGGGTGTGGGTCTCATGGTTGCTCCCTTGCGGCCGGGGCATCCTCAGGCCGGGCCAGAATCTCCAGCCATTCGGCGAGCTTGCCGCGCTCCTCGGAGGTCAGCCGATTGAGCCGGCGCTCCATGGCCTGGAGGATGTGCTTTCGGCTCTCCTCCAGGAGAAACCGGCCCTGCTCGGTAAGCTCAAAGCGGTAGCGGCGCAGGTCGGTGGGGTCAAGCGAGCGCACCACCAAGCCGGCCTGCTCGAGCCGCTTGAGCATCTGGCTGATGGTGGGGGCGGGTATCTGCATGGCCCGCACCGCCTCGGTGGGGTAGCGGTGCCGCTCAATCTCGGCCAGCAGCCAGGGGTCGGTGGGCGCCAGGCCCAACCGCTCTAGCTGGGGCGTCACCTCCTCCCGCAGCTCCCGGGTCAGCTTCCACAAATGGGTGAGGATGCCCCAGGTCATATGTGGAGCAATATACTTCTAAAACAAACTATTGTCAAACGAAACTTTTTGTCTTAGGATAACCCCCAGACCCTTGGTTGCCCTATGGAAAGCCGCTGGTTAGTCTGATACCAAGATGTCGGTATCAACCTCCCCAGACCCCCAGGCGGTCGGCGAGGCCCTCCCTGCCCTTTCCCAGGTCCAAAGGGCCTCCGAGCTGCTCAAGGCCATCACCGACCCTACCCGGATGCGCATCCTCTCGGCGCTGCAGATGGGGGAGCTGTGTGTCTCGGAGCTGTCCAGGGTGGTGGGGATGAGCGAGTCGGCGGTTTCCCACCAGCTCCGGGTTTTGCGGAACACCCGGCTGGTGGCCGGGCGTAGGGAAGGCCGGCTGGTTTACTACCGCCTGGCCGACGCCCACGTCGGGGCAATCCTGCAGGCCGCGCTCGAGCACGCCAGCGAGTAGCACCTGCCAGGGGGTGGGGTGCCCCTATAATACTTGAACATCTGTTCATATATTGCTACAATCTGGGGCAGCCGGCCGCCCCAGCGCCGCCTTTGGAGCCCTATATGCGCTTCTCTTTCCCTATACGAGAAACCCTGCCCAGCGCCGAAAGCTGTTCCGAGTGCCAAAGCCTGCTCCGCTCAGCCCTCCTGGGGCTCCCCGGGGTACGGGAGGTCTTCCTGGAGGGGGGCGCGGTCCACCTCGAGGCCGCCCAGAACCCCGGCCCTAGGCTTTCGGAGGCCATCCAGCAGGTACGGGCCGTCCACACCCACCAGACCTTCCAAATAGAAGGCTTAGACTGCGCGAGCTGCGCCCGGGCGGTGGAGGGCGCAGCGGACCGCATCCCCGGGGTGAGGCTGCTCGAGCTCAACCCCCTGGCCGGAAGGGTTGAGCTGGCCTACAACCCCCGCCAGTCTGCCCTGCAGGCGTTCCAGCGCTCCGTGGAGCGGCTGGGCTACACAATCAGGCCGGCCTCTTCCGGCCAGCGCACCCCCCCAGCAAAGCCCGAGGTCCGCTCGGTGGCGCTCACGGGAGGTCTGCTGGCGCTGGCCTGGGTCATCTCCTTCACCAATCCGGCACTCGCCGGGTGGGGCTACACCGCTGCCACCCTGGCGGGGGGCTGGCCCCTCGCCCTCAGGGCCTTGCGAGGAATCCGGGCCGGCCACCCCTTTGGCATACACACCTTGGTGACCGCTGCTGCCCTGGGCGCTGTTCTCATCGGTGAGGCCGCAGAGGCGGCGGTGGTGGTGCTCCTGTTTGGGGTGGGAGAGCTTTTAGAGGGCTGGGCGGCCGAGCGGGCCCGCTCGGGCATCCGCGCCCTGGCCGCCCTAACCCCTAAAACCGCGCTGCTCCTAGAGGAGGGCCGGCCGCGTGAGGTACCCGCTGAGCATCTCCAAAGGGGAGACCGGGTGCTGATCCTGCCTGGAGGCCGGGTCCCCGCCGATGGCCTGGTGGAGGAGGGTTACTCTGCGCTGGACGAGTCGCCCATCACCGGGGAGTCGGTGCCGGTGAGTAAAGGGCCCGGCGACCCTGTGTATGCGGGCAGCATCAACACCGAAAGCGCCCTTACGGTGTGGGTGGAAAGAGCCGGGCAGGAGACCACCTTGGCCCGGGTTCTCCACCTGGTGGAGGAGGCCCAGGCCCGCAAGGCCCCCACCGAGCGCCTTGTTGACCGCTTCAGCCGTTACTACACCCCCTTGGTGATGCTGGGGGCGGTGCTGGTGATGCTGCTTCCCCCGCTTTTTGGGGGCGGCTGGCAGGAGTGGTTCTACAAAGGGCTAGCCCTCCTGCTCATCGGCTGCCCCTGCGCGCTCGTCATCTCCGTACCCGCAGCGGTGTCGGCAGGCCTGGCCGCGGGGGCCCGGCGGGGGCTGTTGGTGAAAGGCGGGGCCATCCTTGAAACCCTCGGCCAGCTACGCACCGTGGCCTTTGACAAGACCGGCACCCTGACCGAGGGAAGGCCCCAGATGACCGACATAATTCCCCTGGCCCTGCCCGAAGATGAGCTGCTGGGACGGGCCGCGGCAGTAGAGAGCGGCTCAAACCACCCCCTGGGCCGGGCCATCCTCCGCCGGGCCGCCGAGGCCGGGGTGAGGGTCCCTCCCAGCAGCGGTCACAAAACCCTCCCAGGCCAGGGAGCCACGGCCCTAGTGGAAGGCGAGCCACACACGGTGGGCTCCCCTCGGTACGCCGCCGAGCTGGCGGCCCTCCCGCCAGGCCTTCTGGCCGAGGTTGAGCGGCTCGAGGCCCAGGGCAAAACCGCGGTGGTGGTGCTCCGCGAAGCCACCCCAATCGGCCTACTAGCTTTTCGGGACCAGCCGAGGCTCGAGGCCCAAGAAGCCCTGCGGCGGCTAAAGGCCCTGGGGGTGAAAAGCGTGATGTTGACCGGGGACAACCCCCAAACCGCCCGCGCCATCGCCGGCGAGCTGGGGCTGGAAGCCCGGGCCGGGCTGCTGCCCCAGGAGAAACTCCACCTCATCACCACCCTGAGGAAAGAAGGCAAGGTGGCCATGGTGGGCGACGGCATCAACGACGCTCCAGCGCTGGCCCAGGCCGACGTGGGCGTGGCCATGGGGGATGGCACAGAGGCGGCCCTTGAAACCGCCGACGCTGCTTTGCTCACAAACCGGCTCACCGGGGTAGCAGAGCTCATCCAGCTTTCACGGGCCACCCTAGGGGCCATCCGCGCCAACATCGCCCTGGCCCTAGGCCTCAAGGCCGCTTTCCTAATCACCACCCTGACCGGCGCCACGGGGCTTTGGATGGCGATTCTGGCTGACACCGGCGCCACCGTGCTGGTCACCGCCAACGCCTTGCGCCTGCTGGGGTTTTCTGGCAAGCTAGAATAAGCCCATGCGCGCAGCCGCGTTGGCCCTTCTGCTGGCCTCTCCAGCAGTGGCCCAACTCTGCGATCAGCCGTTCTCCCCTACTCGTCCCGGCTGGGTGTGGCAGTACCAGGTGAGCGGAGAGCAAAGCTACACCTACACTGTCCGCAAAACCCAGATTACCCCCAACGGCTACACGCAGGTGCGGGAGGGCCCAAGCGGGCGGGAGGAATTGCGCTACCGCTGCACGGAGGAGGGCATCTACCCCATAGACTTCGGCAACCAGGGCGCTGGCCGGGCCGGGGTGGGGGGGCGGCCGGTGAGCTACAGCCTCGAGGTGGTCAAGGCAACCGGGGTAGCCATCCCTGACTACGACACCTGGGTGGTGGGCAATAGCTGGAGGCTGGTCCTAGAAGTGCGGGGGACTGGTCAGCAAGGCCCCCTCCATTTCAACGTCAGCGGAACCTTTGAGACCACCTACAAAGTGGTGGCCCAGGAGGCCGTGGTCACCCCCGCGGGGCGCTTCCTGGCTTACCGCCTACAAACCCAGTTCAGCACCCGGCTACAGGCCAGCGTGGGGCCTCTGAGCCTTCCCTTTCACTTTGACAGCCAGGGCACGAGCTGGTACGCCGAAAACGTGGGCCTGGTGAAGAGCATCCAAAAGAGCCGGGAAGGCGAAAGCGTGACCGAGCTGGTGGCGCTCAAGAAGTAGCCAGGGGCAGGTAGGGCGCAGCAGGAAGGTGAAGGTTGCTCTTTGAGCAGCGGCCCAGGGTGTGCCAGGCGGCCAGGGCTATCATGGCCCCGTTGTCGGTGGCCAGGCCTCGAGGCGGAAAGCAAAGCCGAAGCCCCATACCCTGAAGGCGGGCCCTTAGGGCCTGATTCTGGGCCACCCCTCCGGTGACCAGGAGGGTGGTGAGGCCGGTTTTCCGGGCGGCACGGCCCACCACCTGGGCGATGTGCTCTACCGCCACCTCCTGAAAGCGGGCGGCGATGTCGGCAGGGGCGTGGCCCTTTTCCAGAGCCCGGGCCACCGCAGTCTTGAGGCCCGAAAAGCTGAAGGAAAACCCTTCCTGGTCTTGCAAAGGCACGCTCAAGGGAACCCGCGCAGGGTCGCCCTGGGCCGCCAGCCGCTCTATCTCTGGCCCCCCCGGATACCCCAGGCCCAGAAGACGGGCCGACTTATCAAAGGCCTCCCCGGCAGCGTCGTCCAAGGTAGCGCCCAAAAGCCGGTAGACCCCCCAGGCCGGCACCTCAAAGAGGTGGGTGTGCCCCCCCGAGGCAACGAGGGCCAGGAAGGGCGGCCGGACCTCAGGGTGCTCGGCCAGGGCCGCGTAGATGTGCCCTTCAAGGTGGTGCACCGCAACAAAGGGCTTCCGTAGGGCAAAAGCCAACCCTTTGGCATAGGTGAAGCCCACCAGCAAGGCCCCAATGAGGCCCGGGCCCCGGGTGGCAGCCACCAGGTCCAGCTTTTCTACCCCCAGCCCAGCCTGCCGAAGAACCTCTTCCACCAGCCCATCAATCACCCGCACGTGTTCGCGCGAGGCCAGCTCGGGCACCACCCCCCCATAGTGTTGGTGCAGCAGGGTCTGCGAGGCCACCTGGTTGGCCACCACCCGCCCATCCTGCACCAAGCCTACTCCGGTGTCGTCGCAGGAGGTGTCAATCCCCAAAATCCACACCCCCGATTCTCCCCCCCCTGGGCCAGGCGGTCAACCCGGCGGGCCGCAGCTTATACTCAGGCCTGTGCGAGCCGCCCTAAAAGCCCTGGAAGATTCCCTAAAGAACGTTCTCTTTGGCCAAGAACGCGTCATCCGCGAGCTGCTGGCCACCGCGGTAGCCGGGGGGCACGCCCTTTTGGAGGGACTGCCTGGCCTGGGCAAAACCCTCTTGGCCAAAGCCTTTGCCGAGGCCAGCGGCCTCTCCTACCGCCGCATCCAGTTCACCCCCGACCTCCTGCCTGCCGATGTGACCGGCACCGAAATCCTGGAGAACGGGGCGTTTGTGTTCCGGCCGGGGCCCATCTTCGCCCAGGTGGTGCTGGCTGACGAGATTAACCGGGCTACCCCCAAAACCCAGTCGGCCCTGCTGGAGGCAATGCAGGAGCAAGGGGTCACGGTGGGCGGGGTGCGCCACCCCTTGCCTGAGCCCTTCCTAGTGCTGGCCACGCAAAATCCGCTGGAGCTCGAGGGCACCTATCCCCTGCCCGAGGCCCAGCTTGATCGCTTCATGGCCAAAATCGCTTTCTCAGCACCGCCGCGCCCCGCTTGGGTGCGCATCCTCTCTGAAGAGCCCCCGGAGCCCAAGGCAGTCCCAGGGCTGGACCTCCTCCAAGCCCGCGCCGAAGCGGACCAGGTGGTGGTGAGCCAGCCCGCTTTGGAGGCCATCGCCAACACCGCCCAGCTCTCCAGCGAGGAAAAACACCTGCGCATGGGCCTCTCCCCCCGTGGGGCCAAGGCCTGGCTGGGGCTGGCTCGAGCCCTGGCCTACCTGGACGGGCGGGCCCACGTAGACTGGGAAGACCTGCGTGGCTCGGCCCTTCCCGCCCTCTCCCACCGCCTGCTGCTTACCGAGGAGGCCCAGTTTGAGGGCCTGCGGGTAGAGCAGGTCATCCAGGACCTGCTCAGGCGCACCATGCCCAAGTGAGCGGCTCAGCCCGGCTGGCCCTCCGCCACCTTCTGGTACTCCGATGCCGACAAAAGCCCCGCCACATCGGAGGGGTTGACCCTCAGCTTGAAAAGCCAGCCCTCGCCGTAGGGCGACTGGTTGACCAGCTCGGGTTTCTCGGAGAGGGCGGTGTTCACCTCGAGGACTTCCCCCGCCATGGGCGCGTAGATGTCCGAGGCGGTCTTGACCGACTCCACCACCGCCACCGCCTCCCCAGCGTCCACCTTCCTACCCACCGTGGGCAGCTCCACATACACCACATCGCCCAGGGCGTCTTGGGCAAAGTCGGTAATACCCACCACAGCCACTTCCCCTTCCAGGCGCACCCACTCGTGGGTCTTGGTGTACTTGAGTTCGTTTGGGTATTCCATGCTCGCTCCTCGTTGCACCTCAAGTCTATCGGGTCCAGGTGCGTGTTCCTATAGCGGGTTCAGCGCCTAACAAAGGGCAGCTCCACCACCACCGCGGGCAAGGCCCGCCCCCGTATCTCCACCTCGAGCCGGGTGCCCAACCCCGCCAGCTCGGCCTGCACATAGGCCATCGCGATGCCCTTCCTGAGCAGCGGGGAGTAGGTGCCCGAGGTGAGGTGGCCCACCGGCTCATCCCCGCGCAAAACCCGGTAACCCTCCCGGGGAATCCCCTCCTCCAGGGTGAGCCCCACCAGCCGTTGGACGCAGTCCTGGCCCAAAAGGGCTGGCTTTCCGTAGAAGTCCTTCTGGGCCTTTACTACCCAGGCAAAGGGGGTGCAAAGGGGGCTGGTCTCCTCGGTAAGCTCATGGCCGTAGAGGGGGAAGCCCGCCTCAAGCCGCAGGGTATCCCGCGCCCCCAGGCCGCAGGGCGTCACCCCGGCCGCCCGCAGGGCCTCCCAGACCCCTTCGGCCTCGTCGGGGGCCACAAACACCTCGTAGCCATCCTCACCGGTGTAGCCGGTGCGGGCAAAGCGCACCCACTTCCCGGCCAGCTTGCCCATAAAGGTATCGTTCTTCTTGGGCGAGAGGAGGTCGGTATCGGTGAGCTTTTGCAGCATGGCCACCGCCTGGGGACCCTGAACGGCAATTAGGGCGAAGAAATCGGAAGCGTTCTCGAGCTCCACCTCAAAGCCCTCGGCCAGGGCGCTCAGGTAGGCCCAGTCCTTCTCTACGTTGGCCGCGTTGACCACCATCAGGTACTCGTTCTCGGCGGTCCGGTAGAGGTAGATGTCGTCCACCACACCCCCTCGCGCACCGGGCAGCATGGAGTACTGGGCCCGCCCCACCCTGAGCCTGGCGACGTCGTTGAGGGTCACGTACTGCAAAAAAGGGAGCGCCCCTGGCCCCCGCACCCAGAACTCGCCCATGTGGCTCACGTCAAACATACCCGCCCCCTCCCGCACCGCCCGATGCTCGGCGGTGATGGAGGCGTACTGCAAGGGCATCTCGTATCCGGCAAAGGGCACCATCCGGGCCCCAAGGCCCAGATGGGCTTGGTAAAGGGGGGTGGTTTTCATGCCCCCTCCAGATTATCAAGAAAGGGATTGGGGTGGCATAATCCAGACGATGAAAGCAATTAAGCTCGGCTTGGGTTTGTTCGCGCTTGTGGCTTTGGGCCAGCCCAGCTTCAACATCGTGGAGGTCCACCTGCACGCCGCCAACCAGGGGCGCTACCTGGTGGCCGCGCCGGGCGCTGCCGGACAAACCGTTCGGGTTCGCGGGCCGCAGGGAGAGCAGGATTTGGCCTTCCAGCCGGACACCCTCCTCGAGCTGCCCCATAGCCCAGACCAAGCCCAGCCCGGTGAGGGCCGTCGCTGGCTTTACGACGGGCGGTGGTTCCTTGACCAAGGCTACTGGAACCGGCAAGCCTTTGAGCTGGAGATGGCCACCCCGGTAGAGTCGGCGGCCATACAGGCCCGGATTGAAGGGCTGGGCCTGCCCCTACCCCTGCTGGTCCTAGAGGAGCCTGGCCGGACCACCCTACCCCCCCTGGCCTACACCCCCGAACCCGGTGGGGTGCTGTACACCAGCCTATGGGTACGCCCTGGGGAAAGCCAGGCCCTGGACACGCCCCGCTTGCTGGACAACCGGCCGGTGCGCGGCGGGGGCCTCAGGAGCCGAGGGGGGTTTCTGACAAGCCCAGGCGAGCTCGAGCGTCTCTGGCAGGAGCTGGGCCTGGGCGAACCCCCTCCGGCCCGGTTTGAGGCAAGGGTAGGCTACTTCTTCTCCGGGCTACGGGCCGAAAGCGACTTCCGGCTCAAGGTGGTGGGGCTGTCGCTTCGGGAAGGAACCCTTTTGATTGCCCTGGAGGCCAGCCGCAGCCCAGGGTTCGCCGCGCAGGCCAACGGGGTTGTGCTGCTGTTTGAGGCCCCGCCCCGCACCGCCCGGGTTGAACTCCGGGACGAGCAGGGCCGGGTCTGGGGGAGCTACTGAACGGGCCCCTCAGCTCGAGGCCACCCGCGAGAGCACCTCGCGGCTCACCGCCTTCAGGGTTTCAAAGACGCCCATTCCAGTGGTGGCCACGGCCTCAAAGATGGGAAAGCGCCGCTCGGGGTCTATCACGGCTTGGATCATCTCCACCGGCAGGGCATCGGGGGTATCGCGCTTGTTGGCCTGCAGGACGATGGGGATGTCCTCGAGCTTGATGCCGTACTCAGCCAGGTTCTCGCGCAGATTGCGCATGGACTCGGCGTTGGCCCGCAGGCGGTTCGGGGCCGAGTCGGCCACGAACACGATGCCGTCCACCCCCCGCAGAATCAGCTTGCGGCTGGCGTTGTAAAAGACCTGGCCCGGCACCGTGTAGAGGTGGAAGCGGGTCTTGAAGCCCTTGACCTCCCCCAGGTCCACTGGGAGGAAGTCAAAGAAAAGGGTCCGCTCGTCCTCGGTGGCCAGCGAAACCATCTCCCCCTTGCGGTTCTGGGGTATCTGCTGGAAAACCCACTTGAGGTTGGTGGTTTTCCCGGACATGCCCGGGCCGTAGTAGACAATCTTGAAGTTGATTTCCCTTGCGGCGAAGTTAATCGTGCTCATCTTAGTTCCCAAACAGCTCGTCTAAAAGGGCGTTTGCCCCGTCGCGGTACTCGCTGTCAATCCCTAGGGTGCCGGGGTTGACCACCGCCTCTTGGGTAATACTCTCCAGGACCTGCGCAGCCCGCTTCCCATACAGCTTGACACGGCCCACCGGGGCTGAGCTGTCAAAGATCACCACCAGCAGGGCCAGCTCGCCCACTTCCTCCACGTACAGCCCATGGGCGGAGCCCTGGTGCAGCAACTCGTTGAAACGGGGCTCACCCAACATCCTGGCCAGGGCCTGGGTGGCCGCAGCGTTGCCCGCAATCAGGGTGGCTAGGGAGTCCAAAGCAGGGGGTTTGGGTGCCCAAAGCGCCTCCTTATGGACCAAAACGAACCCTTTGCGGTCCAGCAACAAGGTGTAGCGGGCCCCACTTTCCCGCAAAAGCTCCTCGAGGACGCGCGCTGCTCTCTCGTAGGCCTCCCCGAAGAGCGCGACGGCAGGTTCAACCATAACAAGCCCAGTCTAGCACGGGCCTACACCCCAGGCCTGTGATGGATGCCAGGGGCTCAAAGGTCCTGGGAACCCTCTTCCGCCGCTGGCTCGAGCCGGGCCTCAGGATCGCGCTTTAGCACCTCCCGCAGCACCACCGTGGCGTAGGCCCCTTTGGGGAGGAAAAAGGAGACCCATACCCCCTCGGGAACTGCCTCCACCGCCCATTCCGCAAGGGGCAGGCGGATGGGTCGGCGGTCCCCCCGGCGGCTGGCAAAGTGCTGGCGGGTAAGGCCGTACTTCTCCAGCACCTGGTCCTCCAGGGCGCGGGCCACCCCCCGGGCCTCCCGGTACTTCCTGCCGAACAGCGCCCCGGTGGCGCTAATCTCAAAGCGCTGGGCCCGCCCGCTCTCCACTTCGGCGTCTTCCACCCAAAACTCCCCTCCGGTGTCGTGCTTCTTGGCCACATCGCCCTCCACCACCCGGTCAAAGAGGCCCATCTCCATACGCAAGGCCAGCCAGTCGTTGAAGAGAAGGCTCTGCAGGCTGGCCAACAGGAACCTCCCAAGCCAGGGGGGGGTGTGGGCCTTGCCCCGGGTGGCCAGGGCGTAACCCTTCTGCGGGTTCAAGCCACCCAGCCCGAAGCGCTGAGGGCCGTAGTAGTTGGGTACCCCCTGCTGAGCCAGCCGGCACAAAACCGCCTCCACCCGCTCGGCCGAACCTGGGGCAGTGGCCCCGCGAATGAGAATACGGAAGCGGTTGCCCCTAAGGTGGCCCACCCGAAGCTTGTGGGGGTGGCGGGCCCAGTGCAAAAGCCGCAGCCCCGGCAGTTCCTGCAAGGCCTCCAACTTGGGCTCAAAGCGCGAGGGAAGGCTGAACCACTGCTGGGTAAGGGCGTGCTTATCCTTGAGCCCGGCCACCCCGATCTGCTCCTCGGGAACCCCTAAGCGGTCGCGCAGGAATTCCAGCACCGCCCGGGTGGTCAGGCCCCTTTTTTCTAGGAGCAAGAACAGGTGCTCCCCCTCCCCCCGGGGCAGGTAGGCCGGCACCTCACAGACCTGGAACTCCTCGGGCCGGCTGCGGATGACCCCCTCCACCCCAGGCAGGTCGGCGGTCAGGTAGGGGTAGGCGTTAAAGTCAAAGCGCAAAGAGGCCATCCCCTATAGCATATAGGCGTGGATTCAACCGACCTGGAACGGCTCGAGGCCTGGTTTGCCAACCACCTGACCCGCCTGGTGCCCGAGGGCGTGCTGGTGGCAGCGGTTTCGGGTGGGGGGGACTCGGTGGCGCTGTTGATGCTCCTCACCTCCACCCCCCGCAAGGTGGTGGTGGCCCACCTGGACCACGCCCTGCGGCCAGACTCGGCCCGCGACGCCCTATGGGTCAAGGCCCTGGCCGAGCGGCTGGGCTACCCCTTTGAGGGCGAGCGGCTCGAGGTGGCCCGCATCGCGGCCGAACGAGGGGCTAACCTAGAGGCCACCGCCCGCGAGCTTAGGTACGGCTTCCTGGCCAAGGTGGCTAAAAAGCACGGTGCTCAGGCCGTCCTGACCGCCCATACCGAGGACGACCAGGCCGAAACGGTGCTCCTGCAGCTCCTCCAGGGCACTGGAAGGGGCCTAGGGATGCGGCCTAAGCGGGGCAAGGTGGTGCGCCCCCTTCTGGAGGTAAGCCGCAGGACGCTGCGGGACTACCTGAGGAGCAAGGGCCAGGACTGGCTTGAGGACATCACCAACGCCGACCTTACCCTGGATCGCAACTTCCTGCGCCAGGAAATCCTGCCCCGCCTGGCCGAGCGCTTTCCCCAGGCCCAGGCCGCGCTGGCCCGCTTTGCGGGCATCTCCCAGGTTGAGGATGAAGCCCTAGACCCCCTGGCCCGCCTGCTGCTGCTGCCCGACCGACGCTGGCCCTGCCCGGCCTACCGGGTAGCCCCCCTACTGCAAGCCCCCCCAGGCCTCCGGCGGCGGGCCCTGCGGCAGATGTTGGAGGAAGTTGGGGTGCGCCCCGAGAACAGCTGGATAGTCCAGCTCGAGCGGGCCCTGCACGGCGAGGCCTTTACCCTGCCTGGAAACTGGCAGGTTCGCCGGCGCGACGGAACGCTTTTCCTCATTCCCGCGGTGGTGGGGAGCTTTCCTCCCTGGCGGGGCTCCAGGCTCCCTAGGCCCGGCGACCAAATTTTCCTCCCCACCGGGCGGGTGCGGCTGGTAGACTTCCTGGCCGAACACGGGGTACCCCCTGAGCTCAAGCAGGTCTGGCCGGTGCGGGCGGTGGGCGAGGAGGTCCGGGAGGTCTGGAACCTCTGGCCTGAGGCCGAGGACCTGGAGTATATGCGGATGGCCCTAGACGAGGCGAAGCGGGCCGGGCAAAAGGGGGAAGTACCCATCGGGGCGGTGGTGGTACAAGACGACCAGGTGCTCGCCAAGGCCCACAACCAGGTAGAACACCTCAAGAGCGCCACCGCCCACGCTGAGCTCCTGGCCCTGCACCAGGCCCTGCTCAAAAAGGGCGAAAAGGTGCTGCCGGGGGCCACGGTCTACGTGACCCTGGAGCCCTGCCCGATGTGCTTTGGCGCCCTGGCTGAGGCCCAGGTGCGGCGGGTGGTCTACGCGGTGGAGAACCTGAAGGCCGGGGCCCTCACCGTGCACCGCCTGAACCCCCCTTTTGCCTGGGAGGGCGGCTGGCTCGAGCGGGACTCCGCCAAGCTCCTAAAGGGCTTCTTCTCCCAAAAGCGCACCCCGTGACACCGGCCTTCGGTTGTGCTAGAGTTTTTATCCGGCCCGGAGGGGTGCCGGAGTGGTTGAACGGGCCGGTCTCGAAAACCGGTATAGGGGTTTCCCCCTATCGAGGGTTCGAATCCCTCCTCCTCCGCCAGCTAAGCCCCCAGGGAGTGTGCGCCCTGGGGGGGCTTCCTTTTGGAGAGGCTTAGGCCATCCGGCACAGGTGGCCCTCCCTTACCCGACGGGCCATCTCCTGTACGGCTATCCGGGCGTGTTCCCGCCCGTTCTCAATGAAGACCGTACGGGTATCCGAGCCAAAGCCGGCGCTGCCCGCCACGAAAAGACCCGGCAGGCTGGTCTCAAAGACCTCGGAGAGCAGCGGGGCATCGCCCTCGTAGGCCACCCCCGCTGCCCGAAGCAGGCTGTCTACCGCCCTGTAGCCGATATGGAGCAGCACAAAGTCGGCGGGGATGACCCGTTCTTCCTGGCCTTCCCCAGGCCTGAGCACCTCGAGCCGCACCTCTTGTGGCCCTATCTCCCGAACCCTGGCGTTCAGGAGAAGCCCGATGGCCCCCTCCCGCACCCGGTTGTCAAAGTCAGGCTTGAGCCAGTACTTAACCTGCGGGCGAATCTCGGCCTCGCGGTGCACCACCGTAACCCTAGCACCCCCCCGGTAAAGCTCGAGCGCCGCTTCCACCGCGCTGTTGGAGCCCCCCACCACCACCACCCGCTGGTTCCAGTACGGAAGGGTCTCCTCCAGCCCATAACGCACGTGGGGCAGGTCCTCCCCGGGCACCCCCAGGCGGTTGGGGTTGTCGTAGTAACCGGTGGCCACCAGCACAAAGCGGGCCTCATGCACCCCCTCCCCCATCCGGTCGCGGTACAAGACCCGAAAACCCCTCGGCTGGGGCTGAACCGCCGTGACCTCGGTGTAGGTGCGCACATCCAGCCCTTCCACCTCGGCCACCCGCCGATAGTAGACCAAAGCCTCCCGGCGGGTGGGCTTGGCCGAGAGGGAGGGAAAAGGGTGTCCCCCTATCTCAATGTTTCGGGCCTCGCTGAAGAACACCGTTTCTCGGGGCCAGCGGTAGATGGTGTTCACCAGGGTACCCTTCTCCAGCACCACCGCCCGCAGCCCAGCCCGCTTGGCCTCTATCGCAGCCGCGAGGCCTACCGGGCCAGCCCCCACCACAACCAGGTCCCACATACCCCCATGCTACAGCCAAGCGCAAGGCCAACCATCCCCTCGAGGGCAGCGAAAAAAGGGCGGACAACTACCCCTCGCCGGCCTCGAGCTCCTTCAACACCGCGCTCAGGGCCCTGAGGAGGGAGCGGATTTTTTTATCGGAAACCCGGGCCAGCACCTGGGTGACCTGCTCCAGGATGGCCTGGTCAAACTGCCGGGTCATCGTGCGGCCCTGAAGGCTCAGCCGCACCAGCTTTTCCCGGCGGTTGGCGGGGTTCTCGGCCCGCTCAAGCAGCCCCTGCTGCACCATGCGCTCAACCATCTGGCTGGCTGCCGCCTTGGAAAGCCCGGTGCGCGCGGCAATCTCGGAAACCTTAAGCGACCCATCCAGGCTCAGCTCATAAAGCGTGCTGATCTCCCGCAGGGTAAGGCCATGCACCTGGGCCATCTCGGTCATCCGGCCGGTCCAATCAGCAAAGGCCATCTCGCTCAGCCGCCACAGGGCCTGGGCCAACTCCTGCCGTAGGGCGTCCACCCCTCCATCTTAGGCCAAAGGACAAACGGTTCGGCGAATCACTATTTACATTTATCCAAACAGTTTGACAAATCAAACTTTTGTGACTAGAGTGGGCCTATGGCGCGCTCGGGCCTGCCGCTGGTGCTGGCCATCCTTTTCGTGGACGTTGTGGGTGAGGGGCTGGTCTACCCCATTACACCCAACTTCCTACAGGCGCTAGGAGGTGGCACCGCGCAGGAGGCGGCTCGCCTTTATGGCTGGTCCTTGGCGCTGTACGCAGGGCTGACCCTGTTCTTTGCCCCGGCGTGGGGGGTGCTCTCCGACCGCTACGGGCGTCGGCCGATTTTGCTGCTGTCAATGGCGGGAGCGGCCTTGGGCAACCTGCTCACCGCACTGGCACCAGGCCTCGAGCTCTACTTCCTAGGCCGCATCGTGGCGGCGGTGACCAGCGCCAACCTGGTGGTGGTCAACGCCTACTTAGCCGACGCCTCACCCCCCGAACAGCGGGCCCGCAACTTCGGGCTGGTTGGGGCCGTTTTCGGCTTTGGTTTCGTGATTGGCCCCGCCTTGGGCGGGTTGGTGGGTGACTGGGACTTGCGGGCCCCCTTCTGGGCCGTCGCGGGCCTCTCGGCCTTCACCTTCACGCTGGCCCTGGTGCTGCTGCCTGAGTCCTTGAAACCGGAAAGGCGAAAAAAAACGCTGCGCTGGCTCGAGGCCAACCCCTTTGGAGCGCTGACCGCCCTGGCCCGCTACCCGCTGCTGCGCCCGCTGGGCTGGACCATCCTCCTGAGCAGTCTAGCGATGAACATGCTGGTCGCGGTGTGGATTCCCTACGGCACCTACCGCTACGGCTTCGGCCCCACCGAAAATGGCTTCATCCTGGCGGCCTTCGGGCTGATGAGCGCTTTAGGGCAGGGGCTGGTGGTGCCCTGGCTGGTCTCGAGGCTGGGAGAACACCGGGCCATCCCGCTGGGCCTGGGGGTGAGCGCGCTCAGCCTCCTTCTCTACGGCCTAGCCAGCACCCCTTGGCTGCTCTTCGCGGCCTTGGCCATCGGCGCGCTGGGTGCGGTGGACGAGCCAGCCCTTCAGGCCCTCATCAGCCGCCATATCCGTCCCAACGAACAGGGCAGCGTGCAAGGCGCCCTGGCCACCATTGGCAACCTGATGGGCGTCGTGGGCCCGGTGGCGGGCACCCACCTCCTCAGCAGCTTCAGCGGACCACAAGCGGTAGCAGAACTTCCCGGGGCCCCTTTCTTCGCCGGGGCCCTATGCGTGGCCCTGGGGCTAGGAATCGCTCACCGCACGCTGCGGCGTCTTGCCGCTGGCCTAGTAAAATAGCAAGGCTATGTACCGTACCGAAAAAGACACCATGGGCGAAGTCCAGGTTGAGGCCAGCCGCTACTGGGGTGCCCAAACCCAGCGCTCCATCCAGAACTTCCCCATCGGGGTAGAGCGCTTCAAGATGCCCCGCTCCATCATCCGGGCCATGGGCATACTCAAAAAGAGCGCGGCCCTGGCCAACGCCGAGCTGGGCGAGCTGCCGCAGGAAAAGGCCGAGCTAATCGTACGGGCCGCAGAAGAGGTCATCGCCGGCAAGCTTGACGACCACTTTCCGCTGGTGGTCTTCCAGACCGGCTCGGGCACCCAGACCAACATGAACGCCAACGAGGTTATCGCCAACCGGGCCATTGAGCTTGCTGGAGGGGTGCTGGGCTCCAAAAAGCCCATCCATCCCAACGACGACGTCAACCGCGGGCAAAGCTCCAACGACACCTTCCCCACCGCCATGCACATCGCGGTGGTGGAAGAGCTCCACCGCCAGCTCTATCCCAATGTGCAAAAGCTGCGCGACACCCTGGCGGCCAAGGCCGAAGCCTACAAGGACATCGTGAAGGTGGGCCGCACCCACCTTCAAGACGCCACCCCCATCACCTTAGGGCAGGAAATTGGGAGCTGGGTGGCCCAGATTGACTTCTGCTTGGAGCAGGTGCGCCACGCAGAAAAGGGCCTCTACGAGCTGGCCATTGGGGGAACCGCGGTGGGCACCGGCCTAAACGCCCACCCTAGGTTCGGCGACCTTTGCGCGGCCTACATCGCCAAGGAAACCGGCTTTCCCTTTGTCTCGGCCCCCAATAAATTCGCCGCGCTTGCGGCCCACGACGCCCTGGTGACCACCAGCGCCGCCCTGCGCACCCTGGCGGGGGCCCTCTTCAAGATGGCCAACGACGTGCGCTGGCTGGCCTCGGGCCCCCGCAACGGAATCGGCGAGATTCTCATCCCAGAAAACGAGCCCGGCAGCTCCATCATGCCCGGCAAGGTCAACCCCACCCAGGCCGAGGCCCTGACCATGGTCTGCGTGCAGGTCTACGGCAACGACGCAGCGGTGGCTTTCGCTGGCAGCCAGGGCAACTTCCAGCTTAATGTGTACAAGCCAGTGATGGTCTACAACGTACTCACCAGCATCCAACTGCTAGGGGATGCCTGTGCGGCCTTCAACGACCACTGCGCGGTGGGCATTGAACCCAACCTGCCGCGCATCAAAGAGAACCTGGAGAAGAACCTGATGCTGGTAACCGCCCTGAACCGCCACATCGGCTACGACAAGGCTGCCGAAATTGCCAAAAAGGCCCACAAAGAGGGTCTGAGCCTGAAACAGGCCGCGCTGGCGCTGGGCTACCTGACCGAGGAGGAGTTTGACCGGTGGGTGGTGCCGCTGGAGATGACCCGCAACCAGCCTCGCTAAGGGCTTTGAGTCTTCCATCACAGCCTGTCGCGCTGCCCAAGGCGTAGAGTACGGTCTGGAGGTGAGAATATGAGCTACCCGTTTAAGCTACCCGAGCTGCCCTATCCCAAGGACGCCCTCGAGCCCCACATTGACGCCCAGACCATGGAAATCCACCATGGCAAGCACCACGCAACCTACGTGAACAACCTGAACGCCGCCTTGGAAAAACACCCCGAGCTGCATAGCTGGAGCATTGAGGACCTGCTCACCAAAATTGCCCAGGTGCCCGAGGACATCCGCACCGCAGTGCGCAACAACGGCGGCGGCCACCACAACCATACCCTCTTCTGGGACATTCTCACCCCTGGCGGGGCCAAGGAGCCCACCGGCAGGCTAGCCGAGGCCATTCAGGCCACCTTCGGCTCCTTTGAAGAGCTCAAAAACAAAATGACCCAGGCCGGCCTCACCCGCTTCGGCTCGGGCTGGGCTTGGCTGGTCAAGGACAAAGACGGCAAACTCCTGGTCTACAGCACCGCCAACCAGGACTCCCCCCTGATGGAGGGCCACACCCCGCTTTTGGGGATTGACGTCTGGGAGCACGCCTACTACCTCAAGTACCAGAACCGCCGACCCGACTACCTGGCGGCCATCTGGAACGTGATCAACTGGGATAAGGTAGCCGAGCGGTTCTAAGCGCCGTGGCCCCAGCCCCGCCAGGAAACCCCGGTGGGGCCTTTTTTCGGTTTTAGGCTAACCTATGGCTAGATGCGGGCCTTCCTGCCCCTGTTGGTGGCCGCCCTTCTAGGGCTCTTCGGCCTAGCCCACCCCTTTCAAGGGGGTGGGGGCTATGTGGAGGGTCAGGTGGACTTTGAGCCCAACGACGCCCCGCCCAGGGCAGGGGTGCCCACGGTGGCCTGGATTGAGCACATCCGGGTTGGAGGACGGTCCATCAACCCCAAGGACTGCTTCTGCACCCTGCTTTTTTACCAAGGCCAGGTAAGCCCCCGGGTCCAACCCGACGCCCAGGTGCGGATGCAGCTCAACCCAAAGACCGGCCGGGTGGAGGGGGTGGTGCTCTTCCCCAAACCCGGCCCCTACTTTCTGGTGATGCTGGGGCGGCCCCTCCCGGGAAGGCAGATGCCCCCCTTCATCATGCAGGCCATCGTCCAGGTGCTCCCGCGCTAAACCGAAGTGTAGACCCAATCCCAGTCTGGTCTTGGTTTTTCGGGCGTAATGGGGCCCAAAGAAGGGAGGAAGGTGTGAGACCGGTCATAGGGTTGCTTCTTTTGCTGCTGCTTCCAGGCGCCTTAGCCCAGCAGCTCAAAGACGAGATTCGCAAATATACCCTGGAGAACGGCCTGCGGGTGCTGATGGTGCCGGACCGAACAGCCCCAGTCATCCACTTCAACCTGATGTTTGACGTAGGGGGGGTGGACGAAGCGCCGGGCCTGGGGGGGATTGCCCACATGGTGGAGCACATGGCCTTTAAGGGCACCCCCAGCATCGGCAGCCTGGACTGGCCCAGGGAAAAAGTCGCCCTGGAGGCGGTGGACAAAGCCCGGGCCGAGCTGGACCAGGCCCTGGCCCGAGGAGCCCCCCAAAGCGAGATAGACCGCCTCACACAGGCCTTCAACCAGGCCCGCGAAGAGGCCAAAAAGCTGGCCCTGCCCAACCCCATTGACCAGCTCTTCACCAACAACGGCGAACAAGGCCTGAACGCCTCCACCGGCTACGACCGCACCGACTACCGGGTCTCGCTGCCCTCCAACCGGCTCGAGCTGTACCTGCGGGTCTACGCCGATGTGATGATGAACGCGGTCTTCCGCAGCTTCTACGAAGAGGTGGATGTGGTGCTGGAGGAACGCCGCCAGCGCAACGAGAACGACCCCAACGGAGCCCTGAGTGAGGTTTTTCTGCGAGCAGCCTTCCAGGTGCATCCCTACGGCAGACCCCTCATCGGCAGCCGGGAGGAAATCCAAGGCTACCGGGTAGACAAGGCCCTGGAGTTCTGGAAAACCCACTACCACCCCAACCGGGCGGTGCTGGTGCTGGTGGGGGATGTGGAGCCCGAGCGGGACATTCAGCTCGTGCGCCGCTATATGGGTGCGGTTCCTAGGGGCCCCGAGCGACCCAGTCTGGACATCCCCGCCGAGCCACCCCAGACCGCCGAGCGGCGGGTCACCCTGGAGTACAACGCCCAGCCCAGCCTGCGGATTGGCTTCCACAAGCCCACCTACCCCAGCCGCGAGGCCTACGTGATGGACATGATCGACGCCATCCTCACCGAGGGGCGCACCAGCCGACTCTTCCGCCGGCTGGTCATCCAGGAGCAGGCCGCCCTGAACGTGAGCAGCAGCTCAGCCTCGCCGGGCTTCCGCTACCCCAACCTGTTCGTCATCTCGGCCCAACCCCGCGCACCGCGCACCACCGCGGATTTGGAGCGCCTCATCTACGAGGAGCTCGAGCGCCTCAAGAACGAGCCCGTAAGCCCCCAGGAGCTGCAGCGGGTGCGCAACCAAACCCGCGCGGCCTACCTGAGGGTACTCCAGGGCGGCCCCGGCCTGGCCCAGACCCTGGCCTTTTACGAGCTGTTCTTTGGGGGCTACCAGCGCATTTTTGAGGAGGAAGCCATCTACAACACCATCACGCCTGAGGAAATCCAGCAGGCCGCGCGCAAGTACTTCACCCCGGAAAACCGCACCGTGGCCATCCTGGTCACCAAAGGAGGCAGCCGATGAGAGCCTTGTGGATGCTCCTGGTGGGGCTTTCGCTGGCCCTGGGCCAGGGCCTGGGGGTACCCGCCGACTGGCCCGACCCCTTCAAGATGCAGTTTCCGCGCATTGAGCCTCGGCCCATCCGGCCCACCGAGGTCACTTTGACCAACGGCCTGAAGGTGCTGCTGGTGCCGGACAACCGGCTGCCCTTTGTGACCGGAAGGGTCTACTTGCGGGCCGGCTCCATCTACGAGCCCGACGACAAGGTGGGGCTCACCGGCATCTTCGCCGCGGTAATGCGCACCGGGGGGGCCGGCGAGCGCAGCCCCGACCAGGTGGACGAGATTCTAGAAACCCTGGCCGCCAGCGTGAGCGTCTCCAGCGATAGCCTCTTCACCTCGGTGGCCTTTGACACCCTGAGCGAAAACCTGGACCAGGTTCTGCAAGTCTGGGCCGATGTGCTGGTGCGGCCCCGTTTCGCCCAGGAGCGGCTCGATCTGGAAAAAGGCCGGGCCCTGGAGGCCATCCGCCGCCGCAACGACCAGCCCACCCAGATTGCCGTGCGGGAGTTCGTGCGGCGCATCAACGAGGGCCACCCCGCCGGACGCGTCAGCAGCGCCGCTTCGGTGCAGTCCATCACCCGGGACGACCTTTTGGCCTTCCACCAGCGCTTCTTCCGGCCCAACAACGCCATCCTGGCCATCAGCGGCGACTTCCGCATCCCGGAGATGGTGGGGCGGCTCGAGCGGGCCCTGGCAGGCTGGCGGCGTGGGGAGGTGGTCCTCCCCACCTTTGCCCCACCCAGCCCCAAGCCGGCTATCTACTTCGCGCAGAAGGAGGCCAATCAGAGCGTCATCTACATGGGCCAGCCTACCGTGACGGCCTTCGCCCCAGGCTACAGCGAGCTTGACCTGCTAAGCCGCATCCTGGGGGATGGCTTCAACAGCCGGCTCTTCCTGGAGGTGCGTACCAAGCGGGGCCTGGCCTACGCCACCGGCGGGGCCCAGACCCAGGGCTTCGGCTGGCCGGGCTTCTTCTACGGGGCCTCCATCTCCAGGGTAGAGAAAACCGCCGAGGTGATTGAGCTCATGCTGTCGCAGTTCCGCGACCTGCGCGAGCGGCCGGTGAGCCAGGAGGAGCTCGAGCTCTTCCGCAACAACATCCTAAACGCCGAGGTCTTCCGCTTCACCTCGCGTCAGGCCGTGGCCGAACGCATCGCCCGCACCCAGATGCTGGGCCTGCCGCCCGATTATTACGAGCAGTACGTGCGCCAGATCCAGGCCGTCACCCCCGCCGACCTGCAGCGGGTAATGCAGCAGTACGTGCGCCCGGAGCAGTTTGTGATTGTGGTGGTGGGTGACCAGCGCCAGTTTGACAAGCCGCTCTCGAGCCTCGGCAACGTGGTGGAGGTGCCGCTCGAGTAACACGAGTAACACGCGTAACAGGCCCAAGGCCGGAAACCTTGGGACAAGCGACCCCTGAGCCTAGGCACTGCCGCAACGCTTCCACCGCGGCCCACCCCCTCTATCCGAACAGGCTATTGATAGCGTATTATCAGAAAATATGACCGCCACCGCGGTGGAAATTCAGCAGTTTTCGGTGCGCTTTGGGGAGTTCCAGGCGCTGCAAGAAGTAAACCTGAGCGTGCCCCAGGGGGCCTTTGTGGCCATCGTGGGGCCCAACGGGGCCGGTAAAAGCACGCTCCTCAAGGCCCTGCTGGGCCTGGAACGGGGTGCTTTGCGGGATGGGCCCACCCAGGTCTCAGGGACGGTGCGGGTGCTGGGCCTGCCCCCTAGGCAGGTGCCTCCCGGCTGGGTGGGGTATGTGCCCCAGGTCAAGGGCTTTGACCGCAGTTTTCCCGCCCTGGCCCTGGAGGTGGTGGTTTCGGGGCTGCGGCGGCGCTGGCCCTTTATCATCACCGCTCAGGAACGCAAAAAGGCCGAGGCCATGCTGGATAAGGTGGGGGCTCTGGCCCTGGCCAACCGTCGGTTGGGCCGCCTCTCGGGGGGGGAGCTGCAGCGGGTCTATCTGGCCCGGAGCCTGATTCGCGAGCCCCGGCTGCTCCTCTTGGACGAGCCCGCTACGGGGGTAGACGCGGTGGGCGAGGCCGACCTGTACCGGCACCTCGAGGCCTACCAGCGCGAGACCGGGGCCACCATCCTGATGATTACCCACGACTGGGAGGCCGCCCAGCACCATGCCTCGGCGGTGCTGGTGCTGAACCGGCGGGTGGTGGGCTACGGCCCCCCCGAACGGGTGCTGTGCCACGAGTGCCTGAGCCAGGCCTTCGGGCACGTGGGCCACGGGCACGGCCTGGTGCTAAAGGGGGATTGATGCTGGAAGCCCTGCAACTGCCCTTCATGCAGCGGGCCCTGCTGGCCGGCCTGCTGGTGGGCGGCCTGGCCAGCTACCTGGGGGTGATGGTGGTGCAGCGGCGCCTCTCCTTTTTGGGTGACGGGCTGGCCCACGCGGCCTTCGCGGGGGTGGCCCTGGGGCTTTTGCTGCACCAGGAGCCGCTTTGGGTGGCCATCCCCTTTGCGGTGGGGGTCTCGCTGGCCATCACCTGGGTGCGCGAGCAGAGCAGCCTGGGCGACGACACCGCCATCGGCATCTTCTTCGCGGTCTCGGTGGCCCTGGGGGTGCTCTTCATGTCGCTGCGTCAGGGCTTCGCCCCCGACGCGGTGGCCTACCTGTTCGGCTCCATCCTGACCGTAACCCCCACCGACCTCTGGGCCATGGGCCTGGTGGCCCTGGGGGTGGTGGCGCTGCTGCCCTTGTGGCCCGACTGGGCCTACGCCACCTTTGACCGCGAGCTGGCCCTGGCCGACCGTCGGCCGGTGCTCCTGCACGACTACCTGCTCGCGGCCCTCGTCGCTCTGGTGGTGGTGGTCTCGGTCAAGGTGGTGGGAATTGTGCTGATTGCGGCCTTCATCGTGATTCCGGCGGCCACCGCCCGCCTGCTGAGCCAGACCTTCGCCGCCATGACCCTGCGGGCGGTCGGGATAGGGGCCTTCTCGGTGCTGCCGGGCCTGGCCTCCGCCTACCTCTTCGACATCCCCGCGGGCAGCGCCATCGTGCTCACCCAGGCCCTCTTCTTCCTACTGGCTTTGGGCCTGCGCCGGCTTTAATCCAGCATCCAAGGCTAAGGCAGCCGCCCCGAAAACTCCAGGCCCCAGCTCCACCGCAGCTCTTGCCCTTGCCAGCTCAGCCGGGATAGGGCCGCTATCTGCTGCTCTGTGGAAGGTTCCAGGGTGTAGACCGCTCGCAGGCCCAGGCTCGCGCTCGGGAACCGCAGGGCGTCCAGGGTCCAGCCCAGGGTAGTGGAGAGGCCCAGGCTTATCCGTTCGTTGGCCACAAACCTCACGTCCAGCGCCAGATCAAGCCCCAGCGGCTCCGACCCCAAGGAGTCCCGTAGCGCCAGCGAGGCTGAGAGGACCACGGGGTCGCTCAGAAGGCTAGCTGAAAGCGTAGCCCGCAATGCCCAGGGGTAGCGAAGCTCCAGCCCCACCCGGGGGTCCAGGGAACTCCCCGGGGGGGGCTGGAGCTTCGCTACCCCTGGGCATTGCGGGCTACGCTTTCAGCTAGCCTTC
>NZ_QWKZ01000004.1 GCF_003574085.1 Meiothermus luteus
CCGCTAGCCCGTCCACCAGTATTTTGAGGGGGGCGCGCTTTTGGGGGTTGGCCTCGAGCCGGGGCGGGCGGAACATCAAGTAGGCCGCGAGGAGCATTACCACCGCGAAGAGGCCGAGCTGCCAGACCCCCGGCACCCACTTGGACAGGTAGGCCCCCAAGTAGGTGCCCACCATCCCCGGAAGGCCGAACCAGACCACGTTCCGCCAGTCAATCAGCCCTTTGCGGGCGTAGGGTATGGCCCCTACCAGCGCGATTAGGCCCACAATGGCCAGGGACTCGGCGATGGCCAGCTTGTCGGGTTCGCCCACCAGGTAGACCAGGATGGGCACAGTGAGGATGGAGCCCCCCGAGCCCAGCATGCCCAGGGCCAGCCCAATCAGGACCGCGCCGGTGAGGGCTAGGAGCACAGGGCCTCCTCGGGTCTGTGGGGGGCTAGGGGGCCAGAGGTTCGCTCGAGGGGGTACCCCTGGGCGGCGTAGCCCTGGATGCCCCCCACCAGCCGGCCCACCTCAAAGCCCTCGTAGGCCAGCACCTCGGCGGCCAGGCCCGCCCGGCTTCCCGTGGCGCAGAGGGTTACGATGGGGCTTCTTAGCTCGCCCAGGTGCTCAAGAAGCCTCTCCAGGGGGAGGTTGCGCGAGCCTGGGATGTGCCCTAGGGCGTACTCCTCCGGCGAGCGCACATCCAGGAGCAGAGCGCCCCGCTTCTGCCAAAGGGAAAGCTCGGTAGGGAAGATGTCCTGCATCATTTCACCGGTAGCTTCGCCCGCTTCCAGGCCTCCAGGCCGCCCGCCAGGTTGTACGCCCGGTAGCCTTTCTCGGCCAAAAAGCGGGCGGCCTGGGCGCTGCGGGCCCCACTGCGGCACTGGCAGATGATTTCCTTGTCCCTAGGAAGCCGCTCCCACTCACTGGGGAGCCTGTCCAGCGGCAGGCCCAAGGAGCCTGGGATTTTCTCCTCCTTGCGCTCTAAGGGGGTGCGCACATCCAGGATGATGGCCCCGGCCTTGGCCCTCTGGTGGGCTTCTTCTGGGCTTAGGCGGCCCACCTTGGGTCCTCCCCCGAGCAGGTTTTTGAGCCAGCCAATCAACGCTCCACCTCTAGCCCTGCAGCCATCCAGCCGTAGGTGCCGCCCTCGAGGTTCCCCACCTGGTTTCCCTCAAAGCCCTGCCCCATCAGGTACTCCGCGGCCTGGGAGGAGCGGTTGCCCGAGGCGCAAACCAAAAGCAGCCTGCGGTCCTTGGGGAGTTGGCTGGCCTCGGCGACGAAGCGGCTTAGAGGAATGTTGACCGCCCCCGGAATGTGCCCCATAGCGTACTCGTAGGGCTCCCGCACATCCACCACATAGGCCCCTTCCCGAATCCAGGCCTGGGCCTCTTGGGGGGTGAGCTCGGTGAAGGCGGTGTGTTGGTAGACGGCCTCTTGTGGCTCGGTGTCCAGCGGCAACCCAGCCTGGTACCAGGCCAGGATGCCCCCGTCCAGGTTCAGGACGTTTGGATGCCCCTTGGCCGAGAGCCAGGCCGCAGCCTGGGCGCTGCGGGCCCCGCTGCGGCAGTAAAGCACCACCGGCGCGTCCTTGGGAATCTCCTGGTACCGCGCAGCGAACTCCGAAAGGGGGATGAGCCGGGCACCCTCAATGCGTGCCTGGGCGAACTCCTCGGGTTCCCGCACATCTACGAAAAGCGCTTTCTGTTCCTGTAACCTGCGGGCTTCGGTAGGGCTGATGTCTTTGTATAGGGTGAGCATCTTCTTCCTCTCCTAAACGGGGCTTGCACAGGGAATTCCAGCCTCGCGCCAGGCCTTTATCCCTCCCTCGAGCTGCCAGACCCTCTTGTAGCCCAGCTTCTGCAAGGTTTTGAGGGCTTCCTGGGAGCGGTTGCCGCTGCGGCAGTAAAGCAGGGTGGGCGCCTCGCGCTCGAGGTACAAGGGGGCCAGCTTCTCCAGCTTGGATAAGGGCAGCCTTATCGCCCCTGGTAGGACGCCTTCGGCCCACTCATGGGGCTCACGGATGTCTACCACCCGGTAGCGCTCTAGGGTCTGGTAAGCAACCCGCACATCCAGGTTCACAATCCACCTCCTAGACCGGGGCTTAGGCGCCCACCAGGGCCAGGGCAGGGCTTTTTTCTATGGGGAAGCCCTCCTGTTGCCAGGCCCGGATACCTCCAGTCAAGTTGATGAGGTTGGTGAAGCCGGCCCCCATCAGGGCGCTGATGGCGGTAGAGGAGCGGTCACCGCCCAGGCAGTGCACCACCACCGGTTTGTCCTTGGGTATCTGGCTCAGGTGCCGCATTACCCGACCGGCATGGATGTTCAGGGCCCCTGGGATGTGGCCGGATTTGTACTCGTCGGCCCCACGCACGTCCAGGATGAACACCTCACCCTTCTCCCAGCGGGCCTTGGCCTCGGCTGCGGTGATTTGGGGGACGGTTCTTAGCTCCCCCTCGGCATAGCCTTCCAGGGTTGGGATGAACCCCACCACCCGGTCCAGCCCAATGCGGACGAGCTGCTTGACCAGCTCCGGCACCCGCTCGGCTGAGGCCAGCAAGACCAGGTCACGTTCGTAGGGCAGCAGCCAGCCTGCCCAGGTGGAGAAGTTCTTGCCCGCGGGGATGTTGATGGCCCCCTCGAGGTGCCCCCCAGCAAAGGCCAGCTTGTCCCGGGTGTCTACCAGCAGGGCCCCTTCGGCCAGCCGCCGGCGGAAGGCCTCAGGGGTGAGCTGGGGAGGCTCGGGAAGCCTGCCCAGGATGGGCATCCCGTCCCGGTTGAGCTGCTTCATCTGGGCGAAGTAGTAGGGGGCCTCAGGCTGGCCCGAGAGCAGGGCCTTTACAAAGCCTTCCTCGTCGTTCCTACGCAGGTAGTCGGCCCACCAGGCGAAGCGGCGCTCATAGCCCACGGTGGTGCTGGCCACCGCGCCCAACCCCTTGCCGCAGGCGCTGCCGGCTCCGTGCCCGGGCCATACCTGTACGTAGTCGGGGAGGGTGAGGAACTTTTCCTTGAGGCTTCGGAACAGCCGGCGGGCCCCCGGCTCGGCGGTGCCTTGGATTCCGGCCGCCTCCTCTAGGAGGTCGGGGCGGCCCACATCCCCTACGAACACGAAATCGCCGGTCAGGAAGTAGCCCGGCTCGCTGGCCACTGCGCCGTCCTGCACCAGGAAGCTCAGGTGCTCGGGGGTGTGCCCGGGGGTGTGCACCGCGGTGAGGGTAAGGTTGCCGATTTTAATCTGGTCCCCGTCCTTGAGGAGCTGGTGGTCAAAGCCCTCTAGGCCATTGTACTTCCAGTTTTCGTCCCCCTCGTCGCTTAGGTAGAGCCTGGCCCCAGTGGCCTTGGCCAGTTCGCGCGCCCCGGAGAGGTAGTCGGCGTGGATGTGGGTCTCGGCAACGGCCACAATCCGCATCCCGTTCTTTTGTGCCTCGTTCAGGTAAACCTGGATGTCCCGGCGAGGGTCCACCACCACCGCCACCCCCGCGGCCTGACAGCCGATGAAGTAGCTCCCTTGAGCCAAGCCTTCCTCGTAGATGTGCTTGAAGAGCATAGGCGATCCTCCTGCTCCATACGATATATCCCTATGGGGTATATTGTCAAATACCCCCCTGGGATATTAAGCCCTTTCCCTGAGCATAAGGCTCCAGCCTCCTCGCGCGTAACCCCAGGGTAGGCATAACCTTTCATCTGAGCAAATAGCAAAAGGTTATGCACCTCTTCACGTTTGGGGTATGATGGCGGTGGCCGAGTATGCGCCTAAATCCCCGCTACCTGGTGGTTTTCTGTGTGGTGGCCGAGCTGCGCAGCTTGAGCCGGGCTGCCGAGGTCCTGAACCTCAGCCAGCCTGCGGTGAGCAAGACCCTAAAAGCGCTGGAGAGCGTATTGCGGCAGTCCCTTTACGAGCGCACCCCACAGGGCATCGTCCTCACCGAAGCAGGTAAGGCTCTTTTGCCTTACGCCTGCGCGGTCAACCGCAGCCTGGCCCACGCCGCCCGCTTCATTCAGGAGCGGCGCTACCGGCGCGTTCCCAGGCTGGAGGTGGGCCTGGCCTGGAGCCTAATTCCCCGCTACCAAAGCCGGCTTCTCCTTTGGGCCAAGGCGCATCTGAATCGCTGCGAGCTTCACCTAACCAACGGCACAACGTTGGAGCTGATAGAGAAGGTCTACCAGCGCGACTTGGAGGCGGCGCTGGTTTTGGGGGGCACGGACGACCTTCCCGAGCCCTTGCTGGCCCGCCGTCTTACCTCGGACGAGGTGGTGCTGGTGGTGGCCCCGGGCCATCCCTGGGCGGACCTAGGGGGGGCCGCGCTGGGGCAGCTCGAGGGCGCGGTGCTCCTGGTGCCCCAGCGCAACTCCCGTCTGCGCCTGCGCCTAGAGCAGTTCCTTGAGCGGCACGGAATTGTGCCGCAACAGGTACTGGAGTGCGGCAGCCTCTATGGGGTCAAAACCGCAGCGGCCGCCGGGTTGGGTGTGGGGCTGGCCTGCCGCTCGTTTGTGGAGCCGGAGGTCGCGGCCGGTGCGCTGCGGGCCTTGCTCATTGAGGACGCGGGCTTTTCGCTGGGGGTACACTGGGTAGCCTACCCCGAGTCGTCGGTGGACCTGGCGGCTCGAGAGCTGCTCGAGCACCTGCGGGGCTACCTAGAGGCTCCTGCCTGACCCCAGCCGTAAATCTGCCGCAGCGCCTCGTACACCCCCACGCCCACCGCGACCGCCAGGTTGAGCGAGCGGGTCCCTTTCCCAGGCATGGGGATGCACACCGCGGGGAACGCCTCCAGCACCTCTGGGGGAAGCCCCCGGCTCTCCGGGCCGAACAGCAGGTAGTCGCCGGGGCGGTAGTGGGCTGCGGTGTGGGGGCAAGAGGCCTTGCTGCTAAAAGCCCAAAGCCGGGCGTCCTGAGGCAAAGAGCGCAAGAAGGCCTCCCAGGAGTCGTGCAGGGCGATGTCTGCCTCCGGCCAGTAGTCCAACCCGGCCCGTTTGAGCTTGGGGCTTCCCCGGCGGAAGCCGAGCGGGCGGATTAGGTGCAGCTCTGCTCCCGTAACCGCGCAGGTTCGGGCGATGTTGCCGGTGTTCTGGGGAATTTCGGGTTGGTAGAGCACGACCTTTACCATGGGCTCAGTCGCGGGAGCGGTACTGGATGACCTCCACCTTCTCCATGGTCACAAGCCCCTCTGCACCATTCGCTCGAGGGTGGGCAGGAAGGCCCGAATTTTCTCCTCGGTGTCCACAATCTCAATGCAGATTGGGAGGTCCTCGCAGAGCTGCAGAATCTTGGCGGTGTGGATGCGGGAATGAGCCCCAAAGCCCATCCCTTTAAAACGGTGGCCCCCGCCAGGCCGGTCTTCTTGGCCTCTAGGACGATGGCCTCGTAGAGAGGCTGCCCCTGCCACTTGTCGGATTCCCCCAGAAAGATTCGCAACAGCTCGGCTTCTCCCTCGAGCTTCACAGCCACCTCCCGGCTAGGCGATAGGCAAGAAGGACCAGCAAGAATCCCAGAACCACGCTGCCCAGCACGTACAAGGAGGCCTTGAACCACTCCCCTTGCTGCACCAGCGCAAGGGTTTCCCAGCTAAAGGTGGAGAAGGTGGTGTAGCCCCCCAGCACCCCCACCGCCAAAAGCAGCCGCCACTCAGGGCTGAGGGCCCCCTCCAGGCTGAGCCGCAGCACAACACCGATAAAGAAGCTTCCGGTGATGTTGATTAAGAATGTGCTCCAAGGGAACCCGGGCCCGCTCAGGGCCTGTACCCAGGCCCCCAGTCCGTAGCGCAGGAGCGCCCCGATGGCCCCGCCCAGCGCCACCAATAAGTACCGCTCCACGCCGATAAGTATTCTTCTAAAGCCCTCCTTAATCCAGGCCCCTGTCATCCTCTAAGAAAACCTAAGCTAGACTTTAGGGATGAGATTTCTGGGCTTTTTCTTGCTCTTGCTGGTGGGCTGCGCACCGCAGGTAGGGTTTGGCGATAAGGAGCGGCGTGAGTGGGGCTTGCAACCTGTCATCAGCGATTTTGCCCCCGACCGGGGTGAGGGGGCCAAGTATAGGCTGCGCGAGCGGGTGTTTTTCAGCTTTACCCTAAGCCAGCCAGGCTACGTGACCCTGGTTACCATGGACCCCGATGGAACCACGGTGGTCCTCGAGCGCAACGTGCAATTGCCCGCAGGAAAGCACACCTTTCCCTTGGCCGCCGACCGCAACGCCCAGGGCCAGGCCGCCTACTTGGTGGTGCCCCCCCTAGGGCCTTCCCGCTTTAGGCTCCTGTACACCAGCACCCCAGCCCCCAGCCGCGAGTTGTTTCGGGGCAAGCTGAGCAACGAAGAGTTCAACCGCCATACCCGGGCCTACCTGGGCGAAGCCCCGGTCCGCGATGTGGCCGAGACCTGGATGGAGGCGGTGCCGTGAGGCTGCTTCCGCTTCTCCCCTGGATTGCCCTAGCCTTGCTGGCCTGTGGCCCCGCAGCGCCACAGAACCACCTTGCCCTGAAGCCGGGTGCGGTGGTCCTGGGCGAAGAGGAGGTGGACTCGGTGGGCGCTTCCGAGATGAATGTGCAGACCGACAAAGACCTCTCCCCAGGGCAGATTGTGATCAGCGATGAAGGCGAGGGGCTGGTGCGCCGGATTACCGAGGCCACCTTGGCTGGGGCGGGAATGGTGGGTGGTCAGGCGGTGCGCAAGTTCTACCTCAAAACCGAGGACGCGACCCTCGAGGAAGCCGTTGCCTCGGGGGAGGTGAGCCTAGAGAGCGACCTGCCCATTGGCGAGGCCAACCTGACCCAGGCCCTGCCCGGGGTGAGCGTGCAGAGCTTTACCGGGCGCATCAACCTGACCGATGTGAGGTTTGATATCCCGGGGGTGCCCGGGTCGGCCATTACCCTCAACGGGTTTGTGGAGCAGACCCTCAGGCCCAGCTTCAACCTCAAGTTCAGCAACGGCAGCGTTGAGGTGTTCAAGGCCGGGATGAGCGGCACCCTCAAGGCCCAGGTGACGGCCGCCATCCAGGCCGACGCCAGCTACAGCCCCTTTAGCCTGAACAAGGAGCTGGCCTCCTGGAACATCAAGCGGGCTTTTTTGGTGGGAGGGGTGCCGGTGGTGGTGGTCCTGCAACCCAAGCTCATCGCCGGCGTAAGCAGCCAGGCCGGCGGCAAGGTGACGGTCTCGGTGGGCATCGCCCCCACCTTCGCCACCAACCTCCAGCTTGACTACAACCGCAACCGCACCACCAACGGCGGCTGGAACAACACCTTTGCCGCCAGCTTTGCCCTGAACCCCAGCTTCAACTACTCGGTGCCGGTGCAGGGGATGGGCCAGGCTTTTGTGGGGTTGGCAATGGGGGTCAAGTTCTATGGGGTGGCCGGGCCGAACCTCGAGGCCAGACCCTTTATCAACCTGACCCTTTCGGGAAACAGCGGCGCGGCCACCCTCAAAAGCGGCATCAACGGCGGCAGCAAGGTTGAGGCCGGCTTTAAGGTGCTGGGCAAGGGCTTGGAAACCGCCTACAATGGCCCCACCTTTGAGGAAGCCCGCACCTTTAGCTGCCAAGCCCCCAGCACCTGCACCGCCAATTGAGTCACCTTGGCCTTGCACGGGAGCCCAACAGCCTAGAGAATACCCAGGTGTTTGAGTTTTCCATCACCGCCCGGTCAGGCCGGGCCCGCGCCGGGCTTCTCACCACCCCCCATGGGGTGGTGAAGACCCCCCTCTTTATGCCGGTGGGCACCCAGGGCAGCGTGAAGGGGATTTCGCCCAGGGAACTCAAGGAAATAGGCTCACAGATTGTTCTGGCCAACACCTACCATCTGCTGTTGCGCCCGGGGCCGGAGCGGGTGCGGGCCTTGGGAGGACTGCACTGGTTTGCTGCCTACGACGGTCCCTGGCTCACCGACTCGGGGGGCTTTCAGGTGATGAGCCTGGGTGACCTGCGCAAAATTGACGAACAGGGCGTGACCTTTCGCAGCCACCTGAACGGCGACCTGGTTGTGCTCACGCCAGAGCGCAGCATTGAGGCCCAAGAAGCACTCGGGGCCGATATCATCATGGCCTTTGACGAGTGTCCGCCCTACCCTTCTAGCCCCGATTACCTGAAGGCCTCTGTTGGGCGTACCCTGCGTTGGCTCGAGCGCTCCCTCAAGGCCAAAACCCGCCCTGACCAGGCCCTTTTTGCCATCGCTCAGGGGGGGGTTGATCTGGAGCTACGCCGCACCAGCGTCCTAGCCACGGTGGCCTTTGACACCCCGGGCTTTGCCATCGGGGGGTTGGCGGTGGGGGAGCCTAAGGAAGACATGTACCCGGCGGTGGAGCTTTCCACGAGGCTCCTACCCGACCACAAACCCCGCTACCTGATGGGGGTGGGCCACCCCGAAGACCTGGTGGCCGCGGTGGCCTTGGGGGTGGACATGTTTGACTGCGTCTACCCCACCCGCACCGGGCGCTTTGGCTACGCTTTGGTGCCCGAAGGGCGGCTCAACCTCAAGCTCTCCCGCTACCTAGACGACCCCCGCCCCATTGACCCGGCCTGCGACTGCTACGCCTGTACTCACTACAGCCGGGCCTACCTTTCGCACCTGGTGCGGGCCGAGGAAATCCTGGCCCTGCGCATGCTCTCGCTTCACAACCTGCGCTACCTGCACCGCCTGATGGAGGCAGCTTGGGAGGCCATACAAAGCCGGGATTACGGGGCCTTTGCCCGCGAGTTTGCCGGGAGGCGGTTCAGGGAGGGCATACCCCCTTGGTTTACCCTTGCCTTGAGGGAGGGGGGGCACTGGGGCTAGGGCTCCTCACGAGGGCTCCAGCAGGCCCAGTAGGGTCTCTCGGTAGCTTTGGTAGGCCCTCAGGCCCTCAGGGGTCAGGCCGACCCAGGTTCTGGGCCTTCTGCCCACAAACCCCTTCTCTACCGCTACATACCCTGCTTCCTCGAGCTTCTGTAGATGGCTGGACAGGTTGCCCTCTGTGAGGCCCAGGGCCCCTTTCAACCAGGAGAACTCTGCCTTGGCCCCCTCCCCAAGCCCGGCCAGCAGCGCCATCAGGCGAAGGCGGGTCTCCTGGTGGATCAGCGGGTCCAGCGCCATAGGAGCTGTGTTCCGTAGAGGAAGGCCCCGAAGCCGGCCAGGGCCATGCCCCAGGGGAAGGCCTGAGGAAGGAGGTGGTAGAGGAGGGCATCCAGAAGGAAAAGGCCAAGCCCGGCAGACAGAAGCCCGCGCACCTGCCAGATGCGCCCTGTAAGGGCCAGCCCCAGGGCCACCAGGCTTACCAGCAAGCCCTGGCCGGCTAATCCCTTGGGGGAGAGTAGGGAGGACCAGTAAAGGTAAAAGAGGGTGAGCAGACCCCAAAGGGCGAAGGTGAGGTGCCCCCGTTCACTTTGCACCCACCTGCCTTGCCTTATGCCCAGGAAGAAGGAGACGAGGATGCCCAAAGGGGCAGCCAGAACCCAGAACAACCCCGCCCATGCTGGGGCCAGTGCAGCGAGGCCGTAGCCTAGGGTCCAAATCCCACCCCAGAGGACCAGGCTCCATCCCCCCAAAAGGGAGAGGCGCAGCCGCCCCTCTGCCTCCGCTGCTTCGGCTATATTCAGGAGCTTATGGGCTTCTTCCGGCTTCACGGGGTTCCTCCGCCGATAAGGAGCCGCAGGTAGGCGCCCCCTCCCGGGAAGCCCAGGGGGAAGGCGTACCCTACCCCAAGGCCTATTGCCCACCCGGGGCTAGAGGAGAAGAAGAAGGCCCTGAGGCCCAGGTCCAGAAGGAAACCTCTATTTCCGGCCCGCTCCTCCCCGCCCAAACCCACCGCCGGGAGCAGATAGACCTGTTGGAGCGGGAACAAGGGACCCGTGAGGAAGACTCCGCCGCTCAGGCTCGCTCCCCCGTAGCTTTCCCCGCCAAAGACCCAGGAAACCTCCCCGAAGGTTGCTGTGCCAAAACCGCCACCTCCCCCATGGGGACCACCTTGGTAGCCTAGGAAGCCGTAGCCCAGGCCCCCTGCTAGGGCAGAGGAGAGCAAAAGGCCCGCTAGAAAGCTAAGCCCACGCATTTAGCACCTCCGCAAATAACTTTGTACCACAAATAAAATTTGGAACGCAACAGCGCCAAAAAACTACTGCCCCCATGCCGGCCCGCTGCTCAAAGGCGTTGGCTACTCCGCGCGTGGTGGGCGACGAGGGACTCGAACCCCCGACTTCATCCTTGTAAGGGATGCACTCTACCAGCTGAGTTAGTCGCCCGTTGGTGACCCCAAGGGGATTCGAACCCCTGTTACCGCCGTGAGAGGGCGGCGTCCTAGGCCACTAGACGATGGGGCCCCGCTTGCTGGAGGCGGGCCGGCCCTGCTCCAGGCCGCCCACTAGCTTAGCATAGAGGCCTCAATTCGTAAAGGCTTGTCTGCGTTGCCGCTAGCTCCTGCCTGATAAGACCTTGGGTGGCCATCTCCAGTCAGGTCCTGCTGGGATAGTGCAACGGATTTAGAGGCTTCTGCCATCGGGGCTTGGCGCTGCTTTTAACAAGGTGAATCGGTTTTTTGTGACACTTTGTAAATATACCGATGATAATTTGTTTATTTATTCTGTTTATTTTGCCTACTGTTAAATCTTAAATAGACAAAAGTCAAAAATTCCATTGACAAATTGCAAAGGACTTAAATATACTCCCTGGCATGGGAGACCCGGTTTCCCATCCCAAGAGGTCAGCCTTATGGAAGCGATTTGCAGCATCCCAACCCACTGCTGTTTCTGTGCCATGCAGTGCGCAATGCAGTTGCACGCCGACGGCACGGTCAAACCCCTGCCCCACCCCATCAACGGGGGCAAGCTCTGCGTGCTGGGCCTGACCTCGGGCGAGTTGCTGGGGCACACCGAACGCCTGAGAACCCCTCTGGTCCGCAAGGGTGGGCGGCTCGAGCCCACAAGCTGGGAAGAGGCCCTGGAGGTGGCCGTGCAGGGCTTCCAGCGCATCGCCGCCGAACACGGCAGGAGCGCCAACGCGGTGTACGGCGGGGCCAGCCTGAGCAACGAAAAGGCCTACCTGCTGGGCAAGTTCGCCCGGTTGGCCCTACAAACGCCGCACGTGGACTACAACGGGCGCTACTGCATGTCGGCGGCGGCAGCGGCCCAGAACCTAGCGTTTGGGCTGGACCGGGGGCTCAACCGTCCCCTCGCCGACCTTCCCCAACACGATGTGATCCTGCTGGTAGGCTCCAACGCCGCCGAGTGCCTGCCCATGCTGATGCCCCACCTGCAGCGGGCCAAGGAGGGCGGAACCCGCTTTATCGTGGTAGACCCCCGGCGCACCACCACCGCCAACCTCGCCGCTTTGCACCTGGCCGTGCGCCCCAGCACCGACCTCGCGCTGGCCAACAGCCTGCTCTACCTGCTCGCCAGGGAGCAGCGGCTCGACCACAGCTTCATCGCCGAGCGCACCCAGGGGTTTAGGGAGGCCCTGAGGGCTGTGCAGGGGTGTACGGCGGCCTGGGCCTCGGAGGTCTGCGGGCTCATGCCTTACGAGGTCGAACAGGCCGCCCTTCTACTGGCCAGCGCCCGCAAGGCCCTCATCCTCACCGGGCGCGGGGCCGACCAGAACTCCCGCGGCGTCGCCACCAGCCTGGCTTTCATCAACCTGGCGCTGGCACTGGGGGCTGAGTTTGGCACCCTCACCGGCCAGGCCAACGGCCAGGGGGGACGCGAGATGGGCCAGAAGGCCGACCAGCTACCGGGCTACCGCAGCATCGAAGACCCTGCCGACCGCCAGGCCGTCGCCCGGGTATGGGGAGTCGAGCCCGAGCAACTCCCTGGCAAGGGGTACTCGGCCTTCGAGATACTGCAGGCCGTCGCTCGAGGGGAAATCCGGGGGATGCTGGTGATGGGTTCGAACCCCATCCCCTCTTCCCCGCGCTCAGACTGGGTGCGCGAGAGCCTCGAGCGCATGGAACACCTGGTGGTGATCGACTCCTTCCTCTCCGAGACCGCCCGCCACGCCAGGGTGGTGCTGCCTGGGGCGCTGTGGAGCGAGGAGGACGGCACCACGACCAACCTCGAGGGTCGGGTGGTGCTGCGCCGGGCGGTGCGCCTTCCCCCCGCTGGGGCCAGGAGCGACCTGGAGATCCTCTGTGACCTGGCTACCAGGCTGGGAGCGGGACAATACTTCAGCTACAGCGGCCCCAAAGAGGTCTACGACGAGCTGCGCCGGGCCACCCGCGGCGCTAAAGCCGATTACTACGGCATCACCTGGGAGCGCCTCGAGGCCGGAGAAGAGCTGTTTTGGCCCTGCCCGTCCGAAGACCACCCCGGCACGCCCCGGCCCTTCGCCCAGCGCTTCGCCCACGCCGACGGGCGTGCCCGCTTCAGCCCCACCCCCTTCCGGCCCAGCGCCGAGGAGCCCGCCGCTGCCTACCCGCTCTACCTCACCACCGGGCGGGTGCTCTACCACTACCTCACCGGCAACCACACCCGCCGCTTGGGGCGCCTCTTTAGGAAGTGCCCCGAGCCACTGCTGGAGGTCCATCCCGAAACCGCCCAGCGCCTGGGGCTCGCCGAGGGCGAGTTGGCCGAGGTCAGCAGCCCGCGTGCCAGCGCTCGCTACCGGGTCAAGCACAATCCCAAGATTCGCCCCGACACCCTCTTCGTGCCCTTCCATTGGGACGGACAGCAGGCCGTCAACCGGCTGATGAACCCAGCGCTCGACCCCATCTGCCAGATGCCCGAGTTCAAGGTGGCCGCCGTGAGCCTTACCCCAGTCGCCCATTCCGAAGCCATTGCGGTAGCCGCCGATTAGGAGGAGCCCAGACATGTACTACCCCGTGATGCTGAACCTGCGCGAGAGGAAGGTGCTGTTCGTGGGTGGGGGCTGGGAGACGGAGGCCAAGGTCAAGGGGCTCTTGGCGGTGGGGGCCAGGGTGACGCTGCTCTCCCCCCACGAGCACCCTGGCCTCGAGCCCCTCCACCGCGAGGATCGGCTGGCCTGGCTGCGGCGGGGATATCAGCGGGGCGACCTGGCGGGCTTCTCCCTGGTGTTCTCGCACCCCAGCGACAAATCGCTCAACGCCCTCGTCGCCCAGGAGGCCCGTGAGCGCGGCATCTGGCTCAATGCGGTAGACGACCCCGCCCACTGCGACTTCATCCTGCCCGCGGTGCACCGCCAGGGGGAGTTGGTCATCGCCGTCTCCACCGGCGGGGCGGCCCCTGCGTTGGGGGTGCGGATCAGGCAGAAGCTGGCCCGGGAGTTCGGGCCGGAGTACGCTCCCTACCTCGAGCTGCTGCGCTCCTTCCGCCCTATCGTCGCCGCGACGTTCCCTGACGACTTCGAAGCCCGCAAGGCCGCCTGGTACCGCATGGTCGACAGCCCTGCGCTGGAGTTGGTGGCTCTAGGGGAGATGGAGGCGGCACGGGAGGTGCTCCTGGCGGCTTTGCACCACAACCCCAACCACGGCCACGACCATGACCATGACCGCAACGCATCGGAGTTGGAGGTGCCGTCGTGAGTATAAGCCGCAAGGGTGAGGGCGAGAGAGAGCAGAGGGGCAAGGTCTACCTGGTGGGGGCGGGTCCGGGCGACCCCGAGCTGCTGACCCTCAAGGCCCTGCGGGTGTTGCAGGAGGCCGAGGTGGTGCTCTACGACCGGCTGGTCGGCCCCGCGGTGCTGGAGCTGTTGGAGCGGGTCAACCCCCTGGCCGAGCTGATCTACGTGGGCAAGGAGCAAGGGGAGCAGGAGCGGGTGCAGGGCGAGATCTTCGGGCAGATGCTCTTCCACGCCCGCTCCGGGCGCAAGGTGGTGCGGCTGAAGGGGGGCGACCCCATGGTCTATGGCCGGGGGGGAGAGGAGTGGGCCTTTTTGGCCCAGCAGGGCATCGCGGTGGAGCTGGTGCCCGGCATCAGCTCCGCCCTGGCCCTGCCCGGCCTGGCCGGTATCCCCCTGACCCTGCGCGGGGTGGCAGGTGGCTTCGCGGTGCTCTCGGGGCATACCCAGGGGGGGAGGATACCCGACCTTGCCCCTTACGCCCGCATTGACACCTTGGTGATCCTGATGGGGGTCAAAGCCCGGGCTCAGCTCGCTCGAGCCCTGCTTGCGGCGGGCAGATCGCCGGACGAACCGGTGGCCTTCGTGGAGAACGGCAGTACCCCCCAGGAGCGGTTGGTGCTTTGCTCACTCGGGAGGGTGGCGGAAGGAGGAGTTCAGGTTTCACCCCCAGCGCTTTGGATTGTCGGCGAGGTGGTGCGGGCTCGAGAAGTTCTCAAAACGGGCTGCTCCACAGCGCCGGGGACGCTCGAGAAATCCAAGGTGGGGGCATCAAGGAGCTAGGTATGAAAATCACGCGCAGACAGGTGCTCAAAAAGGGCGTTGCGGGGCTTGCTGGCGGTGGGCTGACCGGCCTTATGCGGGGTTTTGCCCGGGGCAGGAGGCTCAAGATTGGCTTTATCGCCCTCACCGATGCTGCCCCGGTCATCATGGCGGGAGAGCTGGGTTTGTTCAAGAGGTATGGGTTGGATGTAGAGGTTACCAAGGAAGCAAGCTGGGCCACTACCCGTGATCATCTCCTGAATGGCGAGCTCACCGCGGCCCACTGCCTATTCGGAATGCCCTTTTCGGTCTACGCCGGGATTGGCGGACCGGCAGGGAGGATCATGCCTATAGGAATGGTGTTGAACGCGAATGGGCAGGGCATCACCCTCTCACAGAAAGACTTTGGGGGCAAGGTGGGCTTCAAAGACCTCAGGGGGATCGGCAGACTCATTCAGGCCAAAAAGACCGAGGGCAAGCCGCTCACCTTCGCCATGACCTTTCCGGGTGGAACACATGACCTATGGTTGCGCTATTTCTTGGGGGCCTGCGGGGTTAACCCCGTGAGGGACGTCAAGGTCATCACCATTCCTCCACCCCAGATGGTTGCCAACATGGGGGTAGGCAACATGGACGGCTTTTGTGTGGGTGAGCCTTGGAATGGGGTAGCGGTCAAACAGGGCGTTGGCTTTACCGTGGTCGCCTCGCAGGATGTGTGGAAGCACCACCCCGAAAAGGCCCTGGTTTTCAACAACGAATTTTTCAGGGGCGATCCTGACCAGGCAAAGGCCCTTACCAAGGCCATCCTTGAGGCCTGCAGGTGGCTTGACAACTCCACCAACCGTCGTGAGGCAGCTCGAGTTATCGCCCGACGCCAATACATCAATGCTCCTTCGGATGTGGTGGATGGGCGCCTGCAGGGCATATACGAGATGGGCGGCGGCCTTGGGCGCAGAAATTACCCCGAGGATATGATGTGGTTTCATCGCAACGGCCTAGTGAATTTTCCCCGTAAGTCTCACGCCATTTGGTTTTTAGCCCAGTACCGGCGCTGGGGGATGCTCAAGGAGAAGCCGGACTACGAAAAGATTGCCGAGGCAATCCTCGCTCAGGAGTTTTACGCTTCTGTAGCTAAAGAACTCAAGGTGGTGGTGCCCAATGACGATATGCAGCCCCTGAGTGGCTTCATTGATGAGGTAACCTTTGACCCCAGAAACCCCGAGGCTGCAATCAGGCAATACGAGATCAAGGAGCTGTAAAGGGGTGGATGTAGGTCTTTTCCCGGTTCTTGTGCTGGAGGTGCCCATGCAACGAGCTGCTCTGTTCGGCAGGTCCACGCGCAAGAAGCTCAAGGCTCCCAGATGGATTTGGAGCTCTCTTAGCGTGGTGGTGGGTTTTTTGCTCTTTGGGGCCGTCTGGTATCTCCTAAGCCACACTGTGGCCCCTAGGGTTCCCGATCCTTTGGCTACTTTGCAGACTTTTTTGGAGCTGATTCGCAATCCCTTTTACGACAATGGCCCCAACGACAAGGGTATTGCCATCCAGCTTGGGGTATCCTTGCTGCGGGTATTCGCGGGGTTTCTCCTAGGGGTCTTGATTGCCCTGCCTTTGGGGGTACTTGTTGGCTCAAGCGAGCTGTTGCGCGGCGCACTGAACCCGGTTATCCAATTGTTGCGCCCAGTCTCGCCCTTGGCCTGGTTTCCGGTGGGCTTGGCCGCCTTCGCGGCCTCGGAAAAAGCCGCTGTGTTCGTGATTGCCATTTGCTCCTTATGGCCTACCCTGATTAACACGGCAGCCGGCATCGCTTCGGTTCCCGAGGACTACAAAAATGTCGCTCGAGTCTTCCGCTTCTCGCCCTGGAAATACCTCACCCGCGTTCTTTTGCCCTATGCCCTTGTCTACATCCTGACTGGGTTTCGCTTGGGATTGGGCATTGCCTGGATGGTGATTGTTGCTGCGGAGATGTTGTCGGGTGGCACGGGTGTGGGCTTTTTCATCTGGGATAGCTACAACGCCCTTGACCTAAACCGGGTGATGGCCGCCATTCTCCTGGTGGGCTTGGTGGGTTGGGTCCTAGACTCGGTTCTGGGGTATGCGCTGAGGAAGGTCCGTGTTTGACGGGGAGTGGGGAGGACCAGATGGGTGGTTACCTTCTTCTCTCTGAGGTGAGTAAGCGCTTCGGCAGCTACGTGGCGGTTGAGAAGTTTAGCCTACGGGTGGAGCAGGGCGAGGTGGTCTCGCTTATCGGCCACTCGGGTTGTGGAAAGTCCACGGTGCTTTCAATGGTCGCGGGGCTTTCAAGGCCTACCAGCGGTCGGATTACCCTCGAGGGCCGGGAGCTAGACGGCCCCGGGCCTGACCGAGGGGTGGTGTTCCAGAACTATTCGCTGCTGCCTTGGCTGACGGTCTACCAGAACGTCTACGAAGCAGTGGACTCGGTGCACCGCGACCTTACCGCCGAGGACAAGGCCCGCGTTGCTGAGAAGTTCTTGAGGATTGTCAGGATGTGGGAGCATCGTTACAAGCGGCCCGGTGAAGTTTCCGGTGGGATGAAACAGCGCACTGCCCTCGCTCGAGCGCTCGCTATCAATCCCAAGCTCCTTTTGCTGGACGAGCCTTTTGGAGCCCTTGACGCGCTCACTCGTACAACCCTACAGGACCAACTTCTGAATATCTGGAACGCCGCCTTTGAGGATGCGTTCTTGCGGGCGCTTTGGGGTGAGGAGCAAAAAACCATCCTGCTGGTGACCCACGACATTGACGAGGCTATCTACCTTTCAGATCGAATCGTGGTGATGACAAATGGCCCTCGAGCCACCGTGGGGGAGGTGGTAGAGGTTGGTCTGGAGCGTCCACGTGACCGGAAGCGGGTGCTTGAGCATCGAACCTATGTGGAGCTCAAGGAGTACTTGTTGTACTTGCTCACCGAGAAGTATGGACGCCAGGAGGTGGCGTGAAGGTGCGTGGAGACCAACGACCAAGAGGTCAGGGGAAAAGCGCGGGCCTAGAGCAGTGCGCCTACTTTCCACCTAGGAGGTTGCTATGCTTCGCCGGATAGTGGTGGTCGGCAACGGCATGGTGGGGCATAAATTTTTGGAAACCTTGCGTTCTAGGACCTCTGATTACGAGCTCACGGTAATCGCCGAGGAGCCGTGTTTAGCTTACGACCGGGTGCGCCTGAGCGCGTTTTTTGAGCAGCCGCGCCCCGATTTATCCCTCGGCACATACCAGCAGTACCAGGCCTGGGGGGTGCGGGTTATAAACGCCAAGGCCACCGGTATTGACCGGGAGCGCAGGGTGGTGCAGGCCGAGGACCTCGAGGTAGGGTACGACATCTTGGTGCTGGCCACGGGCTCTTATCCCTTCGTGCCGCCCATCGAGGGGCGCGACCTCCAGGGCTGCTTCACCTACCGCACCCTCGAGGACCTCACCCGCATCGAGGCCTGGGCCAGGCACAGCCGGAAGGGTGTGGTGATCGGGGGTGGCCTGCTGGGGCTGGAGGCCGCCGGGGCGCTTTTGAAGCTGGGTTTGGAAACCCACGTGGTTGAGCTGGCCTCCCACTTGATGCCTCTGCAACTTGACGAGCTAGGGGGTCGGCTGCTGCGGAGGAAGCTCGAGGCCATGGGGATCGGGGTGCACGTCTCCAAGTCCACCCAGCGAATCGAGGCCAGAGGCGATCGCGTAGCAGCGCTGCGCTTCGCCGACGGGAGCAGCCTCGAGGCCGACTTGGTAATCTTCTCGGCGGGGATTCGCCCACGCGACGAGCTGGCCCGTCAAAGCGGCCTGAAGGTGGGTGAGCGTGGCGGCATCGTCATCGACGAGCACTGCCGTACCTCCGACCCCCACATCTACGCCATCGGGGAGTGCGCGCTCTACCAGGGTCGCATCTACGGACTGGTGGCCCCCGGCTACGAGATGGCCCGCGTCCTGGCCGAGCACCTCACGGGCGGCGAGCGGACCTTCAGCGGTGCGGACCTGTCCACCAAGCTCAAGCTGTTGGGCGTGGAGGTGGGCAGCTTCGGCGACGCCTTCGCCCAGACGCCGGGCGCGCGGGAGGTGCTCTACAGCGACTTCGGCAAGGGCGTTTACAAGAAGCTGGTGCTCAGCGAGGAGGGCAGGCGGCTTCTGGGGGGCATCCTGGTGGGCGATGCCTCCGACTACGCCAACCTGCACAACCTGACCCTCAACGCTGTGGAGCTCGACAACCCCGAACATCTGCTCATTCCCCCCGTTGAGGGGCGTGCCATGAGGGCCAGCCTGCCCATGACGGCGCGGGTGTGCTCGTGTGAGAACGTGACCAAAGGGGCCATCTGCGAGGCGATCCGCTCGGGCTGCCGCGATATTGCCTCGCTGAAGAAGGCCACCCGTGCCGGCACCGGCTGTGGCGGCTGCGTGGCCATGATGGGCGACGTCCTCAAAGAGGAGCTGCTGCGGCTGGGTGAAAAGGTCAGCGACCACCTCTGCGAGCACTTCCCCTACAGCCGCCGCGAGCTCTTTGACATCGTGCGGGTCAGGGGCTACAAGACCTTTGAGGCTTTGCTACGGGACTATGGCAAGGGATACGGTTGCGAGGTCTGCAAGCCGGCGGTGGCCTCAATCCTGGCCTCGCTCTACAACGAGCACGTGCTCGAGGAGGCCCACGTACCCTTGCAAGACACCAACGACCGCTTCCTGGCCAACATGCAGCGCGACGGCACCTACTCGGTGGTGCCCCGCATCCCCGGCGGGGAAATCACCCCCGATAAGCTCATCGCCATCGGCCAGGTGGCGAAGAAGTACGGGCTTTACACCAAGATCACCGGCGGGCAGCGGGTGGACCTGTTCGGGGCGCGACTCGAGCAGCTCCCGCACATCTGGGCCGACCTCATCGCCGCCGGCTTCGAGTCGGGCCACGCCTACGGCAAGGCCTTGCGCACCGTCAAGAGCTGCGTGGGCGACACCTGGTGCCGCTACGGAGTACAGGACTCGGTGGGGCTGGCCATTCGCCTGGAGAATCGCTACAAGGGCCTCAGGGCCCCGCACAAGATCAAGATGGCGGTCTCGGGCTGTACCCGTGAGTGCGCCGAAGCCCAGAGCAAGGACGTGGGGGTGATCGCCACCGAGCGGGGCTGGAACCTCTACGTCTGCGGCAACGGCGGCATGAAGCCCCGCCACGCCGACCTGCTGGCCGCCGACCTCGACGAGGAGACCCTGGTGCGCTACATCGACCGCTTCCTCATGTTCTACATCCGCACCGCCGACCGGCTCCAGCGCACGAGCGTGTGGCTGGAGAAGCTCGAGGGCGGCCTCGAGTACCTGCGCGAGGTGATCGTGGAGGACAAGCTGGGTCTGGCGGCGGAGCTCGAGGCCCAGATGGCCCACCACATCCAGACCTACCGCTGCGAGTGGAAGGCCACGCTGGAGAGCCCCGAGAAGCTCAAGCACTTCCGCCACTTCATCAACTCCGACGCCCCCGACGACAATATTGTCATGGTGGAACAGCGCGGCCAGCACCGCCCGGCCTACGACTTCGAGCGCGAAACCCTGCCGCTGCCGCTGGCGACGGGGGTGAAACCGTGAAGTGGGTGCGGGTCTGCCGGATGGAGGACATCCTGCCCGGACTCGGGGTCTGCGCCCTGGTCGAGGGGAGGCAGGTGGCCATCTTCCGTGTGGGCCAGCGGCTGTTCGCCCTCTCCAACTTCGACCCCTTCACCCGCGCCAACGTGCTCAGCCGCGGCCTGGTGGGCAGCAAGGGGGAGCGGCTGTACGTGGCCTCGCCGCTCTTGAAGCACCGCTTCGACCTCGAGAGCGGCGAGTACCTCGACGACCCCTCGGTCCGCGTTCCGGTCTACGCGGTGAAGCTGGAGGAGGGAGACGTCTGGGTGGGCGTTCCCGTCAGCGAGGCGGCGAAGGTGGGCACATGAAGCTCTTGGGGATGCGCTTTGCCTTATGCGGCCCCCGTCGGGCGGAGGATCTGGCGCTGATCCTGAAAAAGCAGGGAGCCATCCCCCTCTTCCGCCCCACCATCCAGACTGTGCTGGCCGAGCCCCACACGCTCGAGGCCCAGCTCCGCAAGTTCGCCCAGGAGGGCGCGGACTGGGTCATCTTCACCACCGGGGTGGGGCTTGAGGAGTTGCACAAGCAGGCCGAGGTCCTGGGGTTGTGGGAGGAGGTGCGGTCCCAGCTCCAGCGCAGCAAGGTCGCCCTGCGCGGCTACAAGGCCGAGCGGGCCCTCAGGCGGCACGGCCTCGAGGCCCTCGCCAAGGACGAAGACGGCACCGTCGAGGGCCTAATTGAAGCCCTGCAGGCGCATTCCTTCGCGGGCCAACGGGTCTTCCTTCAACTCTACGGCCAACCTGCACCCAGGCTCGTGCGTTTCCTCCGCGAGCAGGGGGCGGAGCTCGAGGAACTCCTGCCCTACCGCCACGTTTGCGCTCCCGAGGCTGACCTCGAGCGGCTGCTGGAGGAAATCCTCACCCGCCAGGTAGATGCCGTGGTCTTCACCAGCGTGCCCCAGGTGGAGTGCCTGCTGAGCTACGCCCGGGAGCAGGGGCGGCTGGAGATCCTTAAGGAGGCTTTCGAGGAGGTTTGGGCGCTGGCCATTGGGCGGGTGACCGCCAGGCCCTTGCAAGAGGCGGGAATCCGGGTGTGGCACCCCCAGACCGAGCGCATCGGGGCCTTGGTAACGGAGTTCGCCGCCCTCGAGGGACCCAAGGCGGCAGGGCCTTAGGGTTTGTGGTAGACTTGAAAGGCTTGTGTCTTGACCGCAGGCTGCGGTTCCTAAAATCCTGGAGGAAGGCGATGGAATACCGTATCAAGGCCCAGACCCGTGGAAACGAGAGGCCAGAAGCCCTGCGCAACGCGGGCAAGCTGCCCGGGGTGGTCTACAACCGCCACGAGAACTACAAGGTGGTGGTAGACCTAAAGGAGTTCAACAAGGTTTTCCTCTCGGCTGGCATTCACCATGTGATTACCCTCGAGTTTGAGGGGGGTAAGAAGGTGGACACCCTGGTGCGCCAGGTAAACCTGGACAAGCGCCGCCGTCGTCCGGAGCATGTGGACTTCTATGCTCTTTCCGACGAGCCGGTACAGATGTGGGTGCCGGTCAAGGTGGTGGGCACCGCCCAAGGGGTGCGGGAAGGGGGAGTACTCCAGCTCGTCAACAGCGATATTCAAGTGCGCGTGTCCCCTAAGGCGATTCCCGAGTTCATTGAGGTGGACGTGAGCCACCTGCGCATCGGGGACAGCATCCACGCCGACGAGGTAAGCCTGCCCCCGGGGGTGAAGCTGGCCATGAACCCCCGCGATACCATTGTGGCCATCGTTCCACCTGAGGACGCCGAAAAGCTGGCCGCAGAAGCTGCGGAGGCCCCTACCGAGGTGGAGGTCATCAAGAAGGGCAAGGCGGAAGAGGAGAAGTAACGTCCTTTGCTCTTGGGGCCGAAGAAAGCGCTGCGCTGATCGGCCCTTTTTTTGGTTATGTTCCTGATTGTGGGGCTGGGCAACCCGGGCCTGCAGTACGCCCGCACCAAGCACAACGTGGGGTTTTGGGTGCTTGACCTGCTGGGCTCGAGGTTCCGCCTACGGGGTAAGGCCTGGGTGGCCGAGGCCGGGTTTGGGGGCTCAGCGGGCCTGCTGATTAAGCCCGCCACCTTCTACAACGCCAGTGGGGAGGCGGTGGCCCCTCTGGCCCGCTTCTACAGGGTTCCACCCGAACACATCCTGGTGGTCCACGACGAGCTGGACCTGCCCCCGGGCCGGCTCCGGTTCAAGGCCGGGGGAAGTGCGGCGGGCAACTACGGGGTGGCCTCCATCGCCCAGCACCTGGGCAGCCCCGGGTTTCACCGCCTGCGCATCGGCATTGGGAAACCCCCCAGTCCCGAAGAGGGGGCTGGCTGGGTGCTTTCAGGGTTTTCCCCCGAGCTGCAGCCTCGTATGGAGCGGGTGGTGCGGGTGGCCGCCGAGGCCGCCCAGATCTGGGCCACCGAGGGGCTAGACGCCTGCCAGAAGCGCTACAACGGCCTTTGGGTGGCTTAGGGGGCGGGCTCCAGGGTCTGCCGGGCAGCAAAGCGGGTTTCTCCCATCCGCATCGGGAGATAGCCGCCCTGGGCCCACTGGGCCAGGAGGCGGTCGTACTGGGCGGAGAGCAGGTGGCCTGACTGGCCCATGGGGTGGATGAATAAGGAGCGCTCCAGGTCCGCGAAGTCCAGAATCTGCCGGTAGCTGCTGCCTACGGTCATGCGGAAGGTGGCAGGGTCGTAGGAGGCGCGGTTTAGGGTGTAGCGGTCCCCCCCATGGGGCAGGCTGCGGTCGGAAAAGCGCCTGAGGAAGGGAACGTTGGTCAAGACAGGATGGGCAAAGGTGGCCCGGTGGACCTGGCCCCAGGGGGGTGGGTTGCTGCCCCAGCGGTCTAGGGCTTTGTCCAGGGCCAACGCGGCGTACTCCAAGCAGGTCTGCGTATCGGGTGTTCGGCAGGCTGGGTCATCCTCCCGCATGGCCGCGAGCAGGTAGCGGGGTTCCTCCCAAAAGGGCTGCCCCACCTCCTGGCTGGGCAGCCGGCTGAGCTCGGTGTACCAGGTTTGGAAGACGGTGGGCTCGGTCTGCTCTGCCCGCATCACCCCATCCCAGGCCAGCAGGCGGGTCTTCCAGCGGCGCGCACTTTCCGAAAGGGGATTGAGGGCTTCCAGCACCGGCCTGAACTCCCGGTAGAGCAGGCTTTTTATGTCCTGCTGCATGGCCACCATGTCCTCTAGGGTGAGCTTGTCCTTGCTCAAGATAAGCTCGCGGATGCGCTCTGCCCGGTAGGGTTCCTCCCACTCCAAGGAGATGGTGTGGGGGTAGCCTGGGGCGGTGACCTTGTTGTTGGCGGTGACGATGAAGCCCTCCTTGGGGTTGTAGACCTGGGGCCACTCCTCTTGCGGCAGGTAGCCCTGCCAGTCCCAGTTTCCATCCCCTGGAACCGGCATCAGCCCGCTGTGGCCTGGCCGACGGATGGGGAAGCGGGCCGGGGCCATGTAGCCGATGTTTCCCTTCACGTCGGCGTAGACGAAGTTCTGGCTGGGGGCGTTGTAGAGGGAGAGGGCAGCCTTGAACTCCTGCCAGTTGCGGGCTCGAGCGATGCCCAAAAAGGCCTCCAGGGTGCGGTCGGTAGGGTCCAGGCTGGTCCAGCGCAGGGCCAGGGGACGGGCCCCAGGGTTGTTCACCACGTCGTTGATGACCGGACCATAGCGGCTTTCCCGGATCCTGAGGACAACCTCGGGCTCGCCCTTGACCCGTATGACCTCGGTGCGGATGCGCCAGGGCTCCACCCGGCCTTTGTACCGGTAGCCGCCCGGGGCCTCTTCCAGGATGTAGAGGTCCTGCACATCCGCCCCCACGGTGGTCACCCCCCAGCCGATGTGCTCATTGCGGCCAATGACCACCGCCGGAAGCCCGGGAAAGCTGCTTCCAATGGCCTTGTAGCCGGGGGCTTCCATGTGCACCAGGTACCAGATGGAGGGGGCCCCAAGCCCCAGGTGCGGGTCGTTGGCCAGTAGGGGCTTGCCGGTGGCGCTCCGGGCGGGGCCGATGACCCAGTTGTTGGAGGCCCACATCTCCCCCGGTAGGTGTAGGACTTTGGGCAGGCGGTCCGCTAGGCTCAGCAGGCTGCGGGCCGACTCGCCGTCGGGCCTGGGGGGAGGGGGCTGGCGCAGGTCTTCGGACTGCAACACGGTCGGGGCATCCTCGGGGTAGGGGGGCCTAAGCCGGCGCATCCGCTCGGGGCTCATGCCCTTAGCCGCCCACTGCAGCCGCTCGAGCTCGTTGCGCCAGTTGCCCGAGAGGTCGTAGGCCATCATCTTGGCCCAGACCAAGACGTCGGCGGGCTTCCAGGGTTCTGGCTGAAAGCCCAGCAGGCGGAACTCCAAGGGCAGGGGCGGGCGGATGGAGAGGTAGGCGTTGATGCCGGCCACATACGCGTCCACCACTGCCCTTCCTTCGGGCGAGAGGCTGAGGTAAGCCTGCTCGGCGGCACGATAAAAGCCCCAGGTGCGCAGAAAGCGGTCTTGATCCAAGGTGGCGCGGCCCAGCACCTCGGAGAGCCGTCCGGCCCCAATTCGCCGCTGAAACTCCATCTGCCAAAGCCGGTCCTGGGCGTGGGCCACCCCCAGCGCAAAGAAAACGTCGTGGTCGGTCTGGGCCTTGATGTGGAGCACCCCCTCGGGGGTCCGGTACATCTCCACCGGGGCCAGGAGCCCTTTTAGGGCCAGCCGGCCGGTGTGCTGGGGGAGGGTGGCACCCCGGAGCCAGAAGAGGCCCACTACCCCAGCCGCTAACCCCAGGCCTGCCAAGACCAGCACCAGCCTTGCCAAGAAGCCCAATAGACGCATTTTCCCTCCTTCTATTCCCCTTGAACCCGGCCTTCCCCTCGCCAGAACTTCCTCCCTCCGGATTGGCGCCGGTCCAGGAAGAGCTCAATGGTGTTGCCGTCGGGGTCTTTCAGGCAGAGGACCCAGGTGATGCCGCGATCCTCCTTGCGGAAGGGCACCCCCTCGAGCCGGAGAAACTCCTGGGCGGCTTGGAACTCCGCTTCACTGGGCAGTGCAAAACCCAGGGCCACCGGCCCGGAGGGCTCTCCTTGGCTCAGGGCCAGCTCAAAGTGGGCCGGGTTTTCTGAGGAGACCAGCAGCGAGGTTTGCTCAAACCGCTCAACCACCTGCAGGTCAAGGAAGCGGGTGTAGAAGGTGACGGAGGCCTCGAGGTGCCGCACGTACAGGTGCACATAGGCAAGGCGGGTGGCGTACATCCAAGAGGTATTCTCCGCCGCAAGCGGCCAAAGGTCAAAGCCCTGGTTTTCCGGTAAACTCAGGGGTATGAGGATTGAGTTCAGGGAGAATGGTTCTATTGGCATTGAAACTGGCGGCAGACTTGTTTTGCGCCAAGGCGACCAGGAGCAGGTCATTGAGAAGCCACGGGTTTCCCTGTGCCGCTGTGGCCACTCCAACAATAAGCCCTTCTGCGATGGCACGCACAAGGCGATAGGCTTTACCGCCCCGGCTGCGGTGATTGAGCTGGAGGAGCGCTAAGGGAGAAAAGCCACATTGTGCTGGCCTGAAGGCAATAAGATGGCGGGCGGAGGAAAGTATGCCGATGCGCTATCGCAAGCTGGGCCAGTGGGGCCTCAAGGTTTCGGAGATATCCTTGGGCGCTTGGGTTACCTACGGCGATGCGGTCAAGGACCTGGAGCGGATTAAGGAGATCACCCGAATCGCCTATGAGGGGGGCGTAAATTTCTTTGACAACGCGGATGTGTACGCCAAGGGGCTGGCCGAGGAGCTGATGACCAAGGCGCTGCTGGAGCAGTTTCCTCGCCATGAGCTGGTGCTCTCGAGCAAAGTTTTCTGGCCGACCAGCGAGGATGCCAACGGGCGGGGGCTTTCCCGCAAACATGTGCGGGAGAGCCTCGAGCGTAGCCTCAAGCGAATGGGCACCGATTACCTTGACCTTTACTTCTGCCACCGCTACGACCCCGAGGTGCCCATGGAGGAAATCGTGACCACCATGAGCAACCTGGTGGACCGTGGTCTGGTGCTCTACTGGGGGACCTCCGAGTGGCCGGCGGCCCGGATTGTGGAAGCGGTGCAGTTTGCCCGGGCCAACGGCCTACACCCCCCGGCGGTGGAGCAGCCCCAGTACTCCATGCTCTACCGGGAGCGGGTAGAGCAGGAGATTCTTCCCGAAACGGAGCGGTTTGGCCTGGGGGTGGTGGTCTGGAGTCCCCTAGCGATGGGCATGCTGACCGGTCGCTACGATGAAGGCATCCCCAAGGACAGCCGGTTTGAGCGCTACCCTCAGTTTGCCAGCCGTTTTCTCAACGAGGAGAACGTCAAGAAGGTTAAGGAACTCAAAAAGGTGGCCGAGGAGGTGGGTCTGACCCGCACCCAGCTTGCCCTGGCCTGGGTCCTGCGCCAAAAGGGAGTTACGAGCGCCATCACCGGGGCCACGCAGCCCGAGCAGATTAAGGAGAGCCTGGGGGCAGCGGGCGTGGACCTGCCCCCGGAGGTCGTAGAGCGGATAGACCAGATACTGGGCAAGGCTTGAGTAGGTGTCTCAGAGCTTGAGGATATACTCGGCCAGCCGCACTATTTCGTTCTTGAGCTCGAGGCCCCTTTGTTCTGGGGGGCGTGACTTGAGTTCCAGGATTTTCGCAGCAATCTTCTTGGGGTGGCGGATATAGTAGCCTAGCTTCTCATGGCGGATTAGCTCCACGTTGCCGTGCTCTTGGGGCCAGACATAGTCGCAGACGATGAGGTTTTTGCGCAGCGAGAGCACCTCGGCGATGGTGGCGGGCCCCGCTTTGGAGACCACCACGTCGGCCAGGTTGATGAGCTCGTACATCTGTTGGGTGAAGCCGAAGAGCACCAGGTTTTTCAGCCCTTGTTGCTCCTTGAAGCCCAGGAGTTGGTGGTAGAGCCTTTGGTTGTAGCCACAGACCACCACCACGTTGATGCCGGGGATTTTCACCAGCTCCCGCACTAGCTTGAAGCTAATCTTCAGCCCCGCCCCACCCCCGGTCACCAGCACCGTGTAGGGTTCCTCTAGGCCCCACTCCTTGCGCAACCGCTCGGCCTCGCTTTGCGGCAAGGGCTGATTGAACTTGGGGTCTATAAGGGTCTGGAAGTAGTGGAGGTTCTCCGGGGGTACCCGGTGCCGCCGGGCGATGCTGTAGGCCTCGGGGCTGGCCACCACGTACTGGTCTTTGGGGTCCACAAACCAGTAGAGGTGGGGGCTGAAGATGTCGGTGACCACGGTGAGGGTCTTGGGTTTGCGCCTGCGCACGTAGGGCAGCCGGCGGAAGCCGTGGTTCACCGGGTAGCAGTAGATGATTTTGTCGGGCTGAAAGGCTTCTAGGTACTCGTTGATGGCTGGGGCCAGGCGCATGCCCAGCACGCGGGCGAAGGTCTGGATGGCCGGGCGGGTCTGGTAAAAGGCCTGAAAGACAGTAAAGAGCCAGCGCTGTTTGTTTACCGCGAAGTTGTAGCCGTCCTGGATGGCCTGAGCAATCCAGCGAGGACCCACGTCAAAGAAGTTGAAGAGGCGCACCTCCGCGTCGGGCTCGAGCTCCTTGAGGAGCTTGTACAGGGTCTGCGCCATAGCGTAGTGGCCGCCTCCGGCTTTGGTGTAGACCAGAAGGATGCGTTGCGGCATAGGAGGCAGCCGCCCTGGGCTGCGCTTTTAGCCTAAGCGGCCACTCATCAATCTTCCAGCCTCCGGGGGGCTGCCCCTGCCTCCCCCGTTGGTTTGGGGGCCCTCAGCCTACGAGTGGCTGGTGGCAGAGCCAGACCCCGCTGCGGGCCCGCCAGCCCTCCGGCAGCTTGGTGGCCTTGCTGGGTGGGGGCACCGTCAGCACCTTGTGCCCCACGATGCTGAACTCAATAGTGGTGAAGAGCTGATCTAGGGCCCGGGCCAGGAAGCGGGTTTCCAGGGGGCTGAAGCGCAGGCGGGGTAGCCTGGCCTCCAGGCTCTTGCAGCCCGCATAGGGCAGCAGCTCGGCGGGGTCGCGCCAGTGGCGCGGCGGGCCGATGAGCAGCTCAGCCAGCACCAAGGAGAGCCCGGGATGGCGTTTTGAGAAGGCCTCGGGGTCAAACTCCAGGGAAAGCTCCAGGTTGACCTCCACGTCCTGCCAGACTTCCTTCCTCATGGCGGTTGCCATACTTCAGGTTGCTACAAAGGACCCGTCGGGTCAAGCGCAAACAACCCGTTTGGGACGGGAAAAACCGACGTTTTGGGTTGACGCTCGGGGGTGCTGGGTGTCAGCACCCCGCTTCTTCCAAGAGCGTTTTGAGCGTTGCGAGGTTGGCCAGGGCATGGCCCTTGGTGGTGTTGTTGAAGATGAACCAGGCCTGGACGATGGTCTCCTGCTCTGCAGCGGCCTGCAGAGCGCGCACCCAAAGGCGCAACTCTCCCTCGTTGTAGCGGTAGTCGTGCCGCTCAGACTGGTCTTTCCCTTCGTACCACTTGGCTCGGTTGCGGCCCGAAAGACGGATGTAGGCAGTTTCGGTAGTAACGTGGAGGGCGCTTTTGGGTAGCCCGGGCAGGTCGGGGTAGTCCGGGCTGACCCAGATGAGCCCGTTCTGCCGGAAAGCCTGCCGGACATCCTCAGCGTCCCAGGAGGCGTGGCGGAATTCCACCGCCAGGCCGCCGGGGGCCAGTGTGGGGTCGGCAAAGCGCTGGGCCAGGCTGGCCAGGTACCGGCGGTTTTCGGGGGTGCGGTGGAAGCTTTGGGGAAACTGGGCCAGAAAGGGCCCCAGCACCCCGGCCTCCCGCAGGGGGGCTACCGACTCAAAAAGCCGTTGGTAGTCAGCCTCGGTGGCATCGCGCTGGTGGGTCATGCTCTGGTGGAGCTTGATGGCCCAGCGCACCCGCCCCTGGCTGCGCCGGAGCATGCCGGCGAAGGCCTTGACCCCGGGAATGTGGTAGAACGAGGCGTTTAGCTCTACTGCGTTGTGGTGTTGGGCGTAGATGGAGAGCCAGTCTTCCTTTTTTGCCTCCGGGGGGTAGAGGAGGCCCACCCAGTCCTCATGGGTGTAGCCCCCGGTGCCCAGATAGAGTTCCATCCTAAAGAGAGCCTAGCCGATAGGCTCCCCAAAGCAGAAGCGCTAGGGACAGGCCCAGGCCGGCCAGACCCCAGGGAAGGGGGCTTTGGTTGACCCACAGGCCGAGCAGCACCAGCAGTCCGCTGAGCAACCAGACCACCAGGACGGTCTTGGAGGGGTTTTGGATGTAAAGCTGGTCCAGGCGGTCGTAGGTGTGGTCCCGATCCCCGTCAAAAATGGGCTTTCCCCGCCGCCAGCGGCGGACGATGCCGGCTAGTGTGTCGTAGAGGGGGAAGGCCAGCATGGCCCCCGCTGCCAGGAAGGTCTGCCCGCCGTGGGTAGTGGCCGCTATCCAGAGCATCGCCAGCATGTACCCGGTGGAGAGACTGCCCACGTCCCCCATGAAGGTTTTGGCCTGGGGATAGTTCCAGACCAGAAAGCCCAGAAGGCTGGCCGCGGCCAGCAGGGCCAGCGTGGCCTGGGGGGTCCCCCAAAGGAGAACGGCGACTCCCAAAGCGGAGATTATAGCGTTGCCCGAGGCCAGGCCGTTCATGCCGTCAATCAGGTTGACCGCGTTGGCCATGGTGGGCACCAGCCCCACAGCCCAAAGGCCACCACGATGCCCACCCCGCCAAAGCGGGGGGTAGGTAGGGTGTGGATTTTGATGGCCCCGGGCCGGTCTACAATCCCCAAAGCCCTGGCCAAGGGAATGGACAAGCCTACTGTCGCGACAGCGGTTAGAAAGGTGAGGATAAGCAGCGATCCTTCCATCGTGGAGTTTCCTTAGACCCTTTGGGGAATGGGCTTGGGTTGCAAAGCGCGGTGGTAGAGCTCTTCGTGCAGGTGCAGGAGGTTGCGCAGGTCGTAGGCCTTGACCCGCTCCTGTCCTGTTTGGCCCATCTGTCGGCTTTCCTGGGGGTGCTCCAACACGAACTGCATGGCCCGGGCCAGGGCTTGCACATCCCCCACCGGGTGCAGCAGCCCGGCTCCCTCCCGCAGCAGTTCATGGATACCTCGCACGTCGGCCCCGATGGCCGGAACCCCCAGGCAGAAAGACTCCATGATGGCCCTGGGCAGGCCCTCCTGTTCGGAAGGGAGCAGGGTGGCCACCGCCCCTTGAATGAGGGTGGGAATATCCCGGCGGAAGCCCAGGAAGTGCACCCTCTTGGCAATGCCCAGCCGGGCTGCTAAGGCCTTCATCTCTTCCAGCAAGGGGCCTTGGCCGGCAAGGACCAGGTGGGCCTCTTGGCGGGGCAGCAGGCTGAAGGCCCTCAGGGCGTCGCGGTGGCGTTTACGAGGGATGAACTCGGCAATCATCAGGAAATAGGGCTGCTCAGGCTCCAGCCCCAAGGAGGCCCTGAACCGGGCCACCGCTTCGAGGGGTGTGGGACGCCCGTAGAAGTCCAGGTCCACCCCAATGCCGGGCATGTAGACAGTTCGCGCCGGTCCTACCAGCCTCTCTGCTGCCCGGCGGTCGGCTTCGTTCATCACCACCAAATAGTCGGTAAAGGGGCTTGCCAGCCGCTCGAGGCTGTAGAACAGGGCGTTTTTGACTGGGTGGCCTCGAGGGTGGAAGTGAAAACCGTGGGCGGTGTAGATGAGCCGGCCCTGCCCCTGGGCCTGCCATCTGCGCAGGGCCATTCGGGTCACGAAGGCTGCGATGGGGGTGTGCACGTGAACGATGTCGTAACCCTCCCGCTCCACCAAGGCCCTGAGCGTGCGCATCCCCAGGGGTAGGTTGCGGGGGTCTAGGGGGCTGCGGGACATGGGCACGTGGAAGAGCCGGTCAAAGGCCGCTTGGGCCTCCTTGCAGTCGGGAGCCCCCGCTGCGGCCCCGTCCACCCTCCAGCCCAGCCGCCGGAAGTGGGTGGCGTAGGGCAGCAGGAACTCGGTGAAGAATAGGGCAGTGGTGGCCACGATGAGCAGCTTGGGCATCAGCGTTCTCCTATGGGTTTGAGGGTTTTTTGGCTCAGCAACTCCTGGTAGAGGTCCTCCCAGCGCTGGATGATGCGTTGAAGGTCATAGCGTTGCAGCACCAAGGCCCGCCCGGCCTGGCCCATTCGGGTCCGTTCCTCGGCTGGCCTTTCCATGAGTGCGCGCATGGCCATGGCCAGCCTGGAGCTGTCCTTCGGGGATACCAGGAGGCCGTTTTCCCCCTGCTCAACCACCTCGCGGTTGCCCCCCACGTCGGTGGCCACGATGGGCAGCCCCACCGCCGCAGCCTCCAGCAGCACCATGGGCATCCCCTCCCAGGCGGAGGACATCACGTAGGCGTCGGCGGCGTTCATAAGGCCGGGTACGTCCCCGCGGGCCCCCAGGAAGCGGACCTTGTCCTCTAGCCCCATAGACTGGGCCAGCCCCTTCATGGGCTCGAGCAGCGGTCCTTGGCCCACCAGCCAAAGCCGGGCTGCGGGGTGTGCCTGGGATACTTCACGGAAGGCCTGGAGCAGGTTGGGGTAGTCCTTGGCCGGAGCGAAGCGGCCCACGGCCAGCCAGATGAACTCCTCCTGCACCCCCATCTCCCGGCGCAGGGCCAAGCGGGCCTCGGGGTCAGGAGCGAAGCGCCTGGTGTCCACGCCGTTGGGGATGTAGAGGCCCCGGCCCTTCGGAATGGCCCCCACCTTGAGGTAGCGCTCTAGCCCGGCTTGGCTCACCTGGGTGGTGAGGTCGCAAAGGGGATCGGTCAAGCGGTAGGCCAGCTCGCGCCAGCGCCCCCCCTCAATGATGTTGTGGGCCGTGCAGAGCACCACCGGTACCCGGACCAGCGGGCGTACCAGCCGGGCCAGTAGGTTGGCGTGGACCATGTGGGCATGCAGCACCTGGGGTTGGAATTCGCGCACCAGCCGCACCATGCGGACAAAACCCTTTAGGCTGGGGCGGCCTGGCCGCATTCCCAGCGAGTCTACCGGAATCCCCGCCTGGGCCAGGTCCTGGGCCTTGGGGCCTAGAGGGGTCATGCAGACCACCTGTACTCCCCAGCCCGTTTGGGCCAGCCCGCGGGCCAGCTCCACCACCTGGGTTTCGGCCCCGCCGTGCCCTAGGGAGGTGATCAGGAGGAGGATTCGCCTCATGCCAGCCTCCTTAGCGCGTTGCTTGTGGGGCTCCAAAGCCGCAGGGCGCTGTAGTGGGCCAGAATCATGCCCAGCACGAACCAGGTCTGCTTGCGCCACTCCCAGTTCTGGGCCATACAGGCCAGCAGCAGGATCAGGAACACCGAGCCCCACAGGAGCCGCTCGAGGGGGGGCATGGAGAGGAGGCAGGCCACCACCCCCCCCAGCAGCAAAAGCATCCCGGCCAGTCCCACCACCCCCATCTCGGCAGCAATGGCCACGAAGAGGTTGTGTGGGGCCACCCACTGGCGGAACCAGGGGTGGGCCTCCAGGGTGGCCCCAAAGGTGCCGGCCCCGGTGCCCAAGACGGGGTGCTCGCCAAAGACCTGCCAGCCGGCTGCCCAGATGTTGGTGCGGTCGTTGAGGGTTCCGCTGCTGACCTCGTCAAAAAGGGTGGCCAGCCGGGAGAAGCTCTCCGGAGGGATGAGGCTGGGAATAAGGCTCAGGGCCAGCGCGGCCAGCACCCCCACCAGCGCCTTGAGCCTCCAGGAGGCCCGGGGGAGAGTCAGCACCACGAAAAGGAGCCCCACCGCCACCCCCAGAAGCCCGGCTCGAGCCGCGGTGAGGAAGACCACCCCTAGGGCCAGCAGGGGGTAGAGGCGGTAGAGCCAGACCAGCCGGCTCTTTTCGTCGCACAGGGCCAGGTACCAGGCCAGGGGGATGCCTATGGAGAGCACAAAGGAGAGGTCGCCGGGGTCAAAGTTGGCTGCGGCGTAGCGTTGGTAGACCACCTCGCTTCCGCTGAGGAAGTTGTAGATGGTGTTGCCAGCGGCCACATAGGCCCCAAGCACGTAGGCGCTCAGAATTTGCCGCACCGCCAGATCGTCCTCCAACACCACGAAAAGGGCCCAGAAGAACATCCACAAGAGGCCGTACTGGAGGATTCGCTCCAGGGTGTCTTGCGGTGCGATGCTCCAGAAGTAGCTCAGCACCGCCAGCAGCACGAACCCCAGCCCGCTCAGGTGTACCCAGTGTAGCCGGAGGCGGCCGGAGGTCAGCACGTAGGCTAAAGTTGTCAGGGCCGCTAGGATGCCCACATAGCGGCTTAGGGTGCCCAGCCCAGGGATGAGCAGGATGTTTTCCCAGGGGAGGGTAAAAACGTACAGCCAGAGCAGCCCGTAGGCCAGCCGTGCCATGTCACACCCCCTCCAGGAGTTCCAAGTACCTCCGGACCACTTCGGCTTGGGTGTAGGGGTGGTAGGCCTCCTCGGGAGACGCGGTCCGGCCCTCAGCCAGGGTGGCCTCGAGGGCCTGGGCCAGGGCCGTAGGGTTGTTCACCGGGACCAGTCGGCCCCAGCGTCCGCCCTGGAGGATTTCCCGCGGGCCGCTGGGGCAGTCGGTGGCCACCACCGGGGTGCCGAGGGCCAACGCCTCAATAAGCACCGTGGGCAGCCCCTCCCAGTCCGAGGACAAGACGAACGCCGCCGCCCTTTTCATGTAGGGGTAGGGGTTTTGCACGAAGCCTGGCAGCCCCACCTCGCCTTCTAGCCCAAAGGAGCGCACGAGGTCTTCCAGCGAGGCCCGCTCTTCCCCCTCTCCTAGAATGAGCAGCCGAACCGGCCGGCGCTTGCGCACCTCGGCGAAGGCCCGGATCAGGTTGGGAAAGTTTTTCTGTCGGGTTAGGCGGCCTACCCCGAGCAACACCGGGGGCTCTTTGGGCTGGAACCAGGGGTGCTCGAGCGGCTCCTCGGCCCGCTGGAGGAGTTCGGGGGTGACCACCGGGTTGTGGATGACCTGCACCTTTTGGCGGATGCCGGTAAGGCGAATGAAGTCCTCCACCACGCCTTGCGAGACGCCTACGATGCCGTCCGCCCAAGGGTAGAAAAACCGCATGGCCAACGGCAGCAGCCGGCCCCGCAGGGAAGGGGCATGCCGAGCGTCTTGGCTGGGGGTGTTCTGCATGCAGACCGCTACCCGGGTGGGCACCCGGGCCAGGCGGCGGGCCCACAGGGCCACCACGTTGGCGTGGTCAAGCGCCGAGACCAGCCCCAAGGGTTTTTCCTGGCGCAAGTAGCGCACCAGGCCCGGTAGGCTTTGGAGTACCCGGCGGGCCCTCAGGTCTACCAGCCGCACCTCAGGTGGAACCAACGGTAGGTAAGGGCCTGTGGCCTCGGCCAGCACCAGGTCCACAAGGAGGCCTTGCCGGGCCATGCCGACGGCCAGGTTGAGCATGGAGCGCTCGGCCCCGCCCCCCAGCAAGGAGGGTAGGTAGATGGCGAATCGTCTATCGGGCATGCTTCCCCCTAGGCGCTTTCTATCAGCTCTTCAAACAGCGTCGCGTAGTTCCTTACCGCCTGTTCAACGGAGAACCGAGCTTGTGCCTTGGTGCGGGCTTGGGCACCCAGGCGCTTTTGCAGCCCCGGGTCTTGCAGCACCCGCACCAGCCCTTGAGCTAGGGCCTCGGGGTTGCCGACCTCCACCAGCAGCCCATCCTGTTCGGGGTCCACAAACTCCAGGGCGGTAGCGAACCGGGTGAGGACCACCGGTTTGCCTAGGTACATAGCCTCGCTCAGCACCAGGGGCGAGGCCTCCCCGTAGGCCGAGGACAGGGTGAAAACCGTGGCCCGGGCCATGTACCGGTAGGGGTTGGGGTCAAAGCCGGGCATCCAGACTTTGTCCTGCAGGCCCAGCCCCTCGGCCAGGGCCTCGAGCTCCTTTCGCAGCACCCCCTCCCCCAGGATGACCAGCCGGGCCTCAGGCACCCGCTCCAGCACCAGGCGGAAGGCCTGGAGGAGGGTAGGGAAGTCCTTCATGGCCTCCAGGCGGCCTACCGAGAGCACCACCGGTGTTTGGCCTTGAAACCAGGGATGGGCCACGGGTTCCTGGGCTTTTTGCTCGAGCTCAGGGGTGATGGCGGGGTTGTAGATGACCCGAAAGCGGGCCTTGGGGTAGACGGCCCCAGAGAGCTGGGCGACCTTTTGGGAGACCGCTACATAGGCGTCGGCTCGGTGGGTCCAGCGCTGGAGTAGCCAAGCCTTAAGCGCCGCCCGCCAGCCTCTTCCCAGGTAGCCTTGGATTTCGTTGTGCTCGGTGAGCACCCAGCGGGGTCGTTGAGGGCTGGGTAAGAGCCGGTAGGCCAGGCCCACGGTGAGGTGGACCCGCGGCCAGGCCGACACCAGAAGGTGGGGCCGATGGCGCTGGATGAGCCTGACCAGCCGCAAGGCCTGGGTGGGGATGGCCCGGTGTTTCATCGCCGCGCGCTGGGTGGGTGCGGGCAAAAGGGTCACGTTTGGGGGTAGGGGGGCCTGGGCGAGGAGGTGGTTGGGCTCTGCGCCTTGGCCGGCGATGAGGATGTCGTATCGGTCGGCCAAGCCTTGGGCTAGGTGCTGGGTGACCCGCTCCACCCCGCCGTAGCCCAGGACAGGAAGGTAGAAGAGAATCCGCCGCCTCATAAAACCCCTCGCAGCTTGAGTACGGAGAAGCGGAACAGGGCCGCCCAAGCCTCCGCCAGGACCACCGCGATGGCCATACCCAAAGCCCCCAGACGGGGGGCCAGCAGCACGGCCAGGAGCAGGTTGAGCAGGCCCGCGCTGGCCACCGAGTACATCACCTCCTGGTCCATCTGCCGAGGGAACATATACTGCATGGAGAGGGAGTAGCCAAAGGCCACCACCGGTAGGAGCAGCGCCAGCACCTGAAGAACCCGTGCCGAGGCCTCGTAGGCTTTTCCGAAGAGCAGCTCAACCAGAAAAGGGGCTGCCAGGGCCAGCAGCCCTCCCCCCACCAGGCCGATGCCCAGGGTGGCCCATAGGGCTAGCTGGCTCAGCCGCATGGCGGCCGCCGCGTCCCGGCGCATCAGGTGGTTGATGCGGGGGTAGATGGCCTGGGCCAGCGGCCAGAGGATGGAGAGTCCGGGTCGAACCAGGCGGTTGCCGGTTTCAAAAATGCCCACCTGCAAAGGCGTGCTGAGGAGGCCCAGGATAAGCCCGTTCGCCGAGGTATAGAGGCTGTCGGAGGCCCGGGAGAGAAAGAGGCTCCAGCTGACCCGCAAGGCCACCCAGCTCAAGGGCAGGCTAGGGAGCCTCAGGGGGACCTCGCGGTACATCAAGTAAAGCTCGAGCCCCGCTATCATCCCCGTGGCGATGGCCTGTGCAGCCAGGGCCACCCAGGCGTCCTGGGGGCCACGCACGAAGGTAAAGATGCCCACCAGGTGCCCTACCCGGATCAGGCCCTCCATCAGCGCCACCACCCAGGCCCGCTCCACCGCCTGGAAGTACCAGGTGGGCCTCAAAGCGATGGCAACAGCCACCAGCAGGGCCCAAAAGGCGAGGTCGGCATGGCTGCGGAAGGTTTCTATAAGAAGCCCTGCCGCCAGGGTGATGGCCGCCATGGCCATAGCCAGCAGCAGCTTGGCCCCCATGACCGAGGCCACGATGCCGCTTACCGCGTCGGTGCGCTCCCGCTGGCGGGCCAAGGAGCGGGTGGCCGAGTAGTTAAAGCCGTACTCCCCCACCACCGCCAGCCAGTTGGCGAAGCTCTGGGCAAAGGCCACCAGGCCGAAGTGGTGCGGCTCGAGCGTCCGCGCCAGGTAGGGTAGGGAAACAAGGGGCAGTAGGTAGGCTAAGAACTGCACCGCATACAGCGCGGCCGCGTTTTGAGCGATGCGGCTCCTGAATACCTGGAAGACCCTCGTTTTTGCCATAGACCTTGGTGGCTGCCGCGTCCTGGCGCCTGTTGCTCGATTCAAGGGTAAGGGTTGTTTGAGAGCCGGTCACATTCTTAACGCTACAAACGTTCAAATAACGGCTAGGGTGTCGGTCTATTAGGGGCGCCGCGGAGACGTTGGGGCTTGGGGGGTGCCGAGCGCTCCGGCCAGCCGGGCGAATTCCTTTGGGTCTATTGCCCGAGAGAGGCCCATATCGTAGCTGATCAGTTTGCGCTTGTAGAGGTCGGCCAAGCAGGCGTCCATGGTGATCATCTCGTGCTGGCCGCCGGTCTGGATTACGCTCACGAGCTGGTGGCTTTTGCCCTCGCGGATCAGGGCCCGCACCGCAGGGGTGGCTATCATCAGCTCATAGGCCAGCACCCGTCCTGTGCCAAAGGCCTTGGGCAAGAGCTGCTGGGTAAGCACCGCCACCAGGTTGTTGGAGAGCTGCACCCGTACCTGCTCCTGCTGGGCTTCCGGGAAAACGTCAATGATGCGGTCAATGGTTTCGGGGGCGCTGTTGGTGTGCAGGGTGCCCATCACCAGGTGGCCGGTTTCGGCGGCGGTGATGGCCGCGGAGATGGTCTCGTAGTCGCGCATTTCGCCCACCAGAATGACATCGGGGGCCTGGCGCAGCACCGCGCGCAGCGCCTTGGCGAAGCTGTGGGTGTCGGAACCGATTTCTCTCTGGTTGATGATGGCCTTCTTGTGGCGATGGAAGAACTCAATGGGGTCTTCAATGGTTACGATGTGGACGGCCTTGTGCTCGTTGATGTAGTCGATCATGGAGGCCAGGGTGGTGGACTTGCCCGAGCCGGTGGGGCCCGTCACCAGCACCAAGCCACGGGGGCTTAGCGCGATTTCAGCGATCTTCTTGGGTAGCCCCAGCTCCTCAAAGCTTTTGACGTTGGAGGGCACCACCCGCAAGACTGCCCCCACGCTGCCCCGCTGGAGGAAGACGTTGACCCGGAAGCGCCCCTTGCCCGGAAGGCTGAAGGAGAAGTCGAGCTCCTTTTCCTCCTCAAACACCCGCTGCTGCTTTTCATCCATAAGCGCGTAGGTGAGGCGACGGGTCTCCTGGGGGGTGAGGGGCTCGTGCTCGGTGCGGTGGAACACCCCGTCCAGCTTAATCATGGGGGGAAGGCCTACCGTGATGACCAGGTCGCTGGCGCCCCGTTCCACGGCCAAGTTGAGCAGGTCTACGATGTCCAGAGCTTTGCTCATGGGTCTCTCCAAATCCTAACACCTTGAGCATAAGCCAGAGGAAGGGCCGGCTTGGGTTATTTGGACAGACCTACGGGGCCCCCAGGTACTTGAAGTAGCGCTCGCGGGTGATCATGCCGTGGATGTTGTTGCCGTCAGCCACGAAGACGATCTGGTGTTGGCGGAACAAGGAGCCTAGCTCGCTGGCCGCGGTGTCCCCCGGGACCACCGGGGCCTCGTCCCAGGGCACCAGGGAGTCGGCGATGCCGATGACCCCCACCGGCTGGCCGCCTTCTAGGAGGACCGCGATGTTTCCCTCAAAGGACTGCAGCGCGTTGATGACCGGCACCGGCCGCGCCAGTTTGCGGGCCGAGGTGGGGGCGAAAAGGCCGGCGGAAAGCAGGGTGGTGGTGGTTACCCGCACGGCTCGCTTGGCCAGCCATAGGGTAAGAGTGAAGACCATCAAAAAGGCCAGCCCCTCCAGGAGGCCCAGGAGGTTGAAGCCCTCCCAGCCAAACTGGCCCCGCCCGCCGAAGGCCAGGTGCAGCAGCCCCGATACCATAAGCCCTGAAACCAAAGCGGCCAGGTAGGCGATAAGGCCCGCCAAACGTAATTCACGAACCGTTCGCATCTGGGCTTAGTCTACACCGAGCCAGCGCAGGTCCTCCTCCCTATCTAGGTCCACCCCCACCTCTGCGTAGGGGGTGAGGAGGGCTCGAGCCGGCAGGCCTAGGATTTGCGAGACCCGCCGCTCGAGCTCGGGGATACCGGCCTGGCCCAGGAGCACCCGCAGCAGGGTGCCCAGGCCGATCATCCGGGCCAGGGCTAAGGGCCGCTTGCGCAGCGCCAGGGCCCGCTGAATGAGGGGCAAGGCGCTCTGGAAAAGGCTTTTGTCCAGCAAAGCGATGTTCCCCCCGGTGAAAACCCCCTCCCGTACCCTGGCGTAGGTGCGCCGCATTCCCGGGAAGCGGGCCTCAATGGTTGAACGGGTCACAATGGTGTAGACGAAGCCTGCGGCGGGGGCATTCTGCAGGACCCAGCGCACCGCCTCTGCGCTGAGGAAGGGCATGTCGCCGGTGGACACCAGCACCCTCTTTCCCTGAGCGGCCTGCAGGCCCGCCTCGAGGTTGGCCAGGAGGCTGCCCCGGTCGGCCAGGTGCGCCTTTGGCGAGGGGTGCAAGGGGGCCGGGGGGCCCACCAGCACCACCTCCAGACCAGCCTGGTGAAGCGCTGCTAGGGTCTGCTCCACCAGCGGGCGGCCCCGGTAGGGCAGGAGGGCCTTGCTGGCCACGCCGAATTTTTTCGCCAGGGGGTCTTCTGGGCTACCCCCGGCCAGCACGATGGCTTCCACGGGCCAAGTCTACTGCGGTGGGCGCTCTTTACCCAGCCTTCCTCACCGGGTAGGCTTAGGGTATGAACGACCTGCTCGAGCGGCTCGGCAACTACCTGGTCTGGCGCATTGGGAAGGCCGAGGGCGAGGAGGTGCTGGTGGTGCGGGTGGGTCTGGCCTCGGCAACCCCGGAATTTTCCCAGCTTTCTCGCTTGCGCAACGTCACCGACGAGGAGATTGAACGGCTGGCCCAGGCCGGGCGGGTGCGGGTGGAGTGGGTGAGCTAAGCGCCGCCTCGGGACGGGAGTATATGCTGCTGGAAAAGTCCTTTTGTCTGCGCATTGCCGGGCCTCCGGCCAACCTGTGGGCTCCTGAGCGGGTGTTTGCGGGAAAGCCGCCCTTTGGGGCGCTGGGCCGCCGGGGCAGCCTGGTGGAGGGCCACCTGCTGGCCGAGGCCCCCTTCCTGGGCCAAATCCAGCTCCCCTTCCGCAGCCGTATAGAAACCCGGGGGCCGGTGGCCCGCCTGGTGGCCTTGTCCTTGCCAGAGCAACCCAGGTTCTGGGCCGAGCTCGAGGGGGAGGGCCATGCGGTGGAGGGAGAACTAGTCTACCGGCTTACCCTGCGCATCCACGCCGAGCTGCCCGAGGGAGAGAAATGGGGTGGGCGGGCCTTGCGGCGGATGGCCGAGGTGGCCTTTGATCGCAGCGTGGAGCGGGTGCTCCAGCGGCTGGCTGAGGGGGGGTAAACCCCTTTTTGGGCGGTGGGCCTATACTGGGTAGGCGTCAGGAGGTGGTACTGTGCTCGAGGTTCAGTATCTGGGACACTCGGCCCTTTTCATAAGCGATGGCAGCACCCGCGTTGTGGTGGACCCCTTCCTCACCGGAAACCCCAAGGCGGCCCTGGCGGCCGAGCAAGTGGAGGCCGACTTGATCGTGCTGACCCACGCCCACGGCGACCACTACGGCGACAGCGTGACCATAAGCCGGCGTACCGGGGCCCCTATCGTTTCCAACTACGAGATTGTGGCCTACGCCGAGCGGCAGGGGGCCAAGGGGGTGGGGATGAACCTGGGCGGCACCTACCGCTTTGCGGGGGGCTGGCTCAAGTGGGTGCCGGCCTGGCACTCCTCCTCCTTTCCCGATGGCACGTATGGGGGGCTAGCCCAGGGGTGCGTGCTCGAGCTGGCCGGCAAGCGCCTATATATTGCGGGCGACACGGCCTTGTTCAGCGATATGGCCCTGCTGTCCTCCTATTCCATTGACCTGGCTGTGCTGCCCATCGGCGACCACTTCACCATGGGCCCCGAGGATGCCCTAAAGGCTTTGGAGCTCGTCCGAGCCAAGCAGGTTCTGCCGGTTCACTACAACACCTTCCCCCCCATTGCCCAAGACGGGGTGGCCTTTGTCCACCGAGCGGGGCTGCTTGGGGTTGGGGGGGCGGCTTTGGCGCCGGGAGAGCGCCTAACCCTCTCCTAATAAAGGTTGTGGTCTAATAGCCGCGGACGCCATGGACTACCGTCGCCTCACCCGCCAAGACTTCAAGCTGGAGATGCTGCTGGGCCTAGGCCGTTCCTCCCAGGTCTACCTGGCCCGCGCCCCTGACGGTACCCAGGTGGCCCTTAAGGTGCCGCGCCGCGAGGTGCGCACGGACCGGACCCTAACCGAACGCTTCGCTCAGGAGGTAGCCCTTTCCCTTACCTTGCACCACCCCAACCTGGTGCGGGGCCTCTCCGGTAGGCCTGAAGGGGAGGGAGCCTTCTTGGCCCTGGAGTATTTCCCGGAGGGGACGCTGGAGGACCTCCTCAAGAAGGGCCCGCTAAGCCGGGAGGCGGCCTTGGAGTGCTTGACCCAGGTGGCCCAGGCCCTTTTGTACTTGCACGAGCGGGGGGTCGTGCACCAGGACGTGAAACCCTCCAATATCTTTGTGGATGGGGCCCGCTTCAAGCTGGGCGACTTCGGGGTGGCCAAAACCCGGGAGAACCCCAAACCCCTAGAGCGGGCGGGGAGCCCTTTTTACATGGCTCCCGAGCTGTTCTTGGGAGAGCCCGCCACCCCTGCTTCCGACGCCTACTCCTTCGGGGTGATGGCCTTTGAACTCCTGGTGGGGAAAAGACCCTTTTTGGGAGAGAGCCTAGAGGAGCTCACCTACGCCCACCTGCACAAGCTTCCCCCGCCTACCCACCTTCCACCCCACCTGGACCGAATCGTGCGCAACCTGCTGGCCAAAGATCCGGCCATCCGGGCAACCCTGAAGGCCTTCTTGCAGACGGTTCAGCCGCCCCCTGCGCCTCCCGCTCAGTCGAACAAGCCTGAAAAAGGGGAGAAACCCCAGCGAGGCCGGGGAATTTTCAGGTTGTTTCGCAAGCGCTGAGGCTGTGGGCGTATCCAGGGGACCTCAGGGTAGACTAAGCCCAAGCTAAACGCGAGGCCATCCATGAACAAGCCCATCTGGTTTCCCTCCGAAGCCTACACCCGTGGCAGCCACATTGAGGCCCTGTTGCAGCACTTTGGGTTAGATGGCTACGAAGCGCTCTACCGGCTTAGCATCGAGGAAACGGAGCGCTTTTGGCAGGCTACTTTGGAGCTTTTGGACCTGCGGTGGTCTGTGCCCTACGAACGGGTGCTGGACCTTTCCCAAGGGCCCCAGTGGCCCAACTGGTTTGTGGGGGGTCGGCTCAACCTGGCCCAAAACGCCCTTCGCCATGCCGAGGAGCGCCCGAATGAGCCGGCCCTTCTTTGGGAAGGCGAGGACGGGGCGGTGCGGCAGCTCACCTACCAGGAGTTGGAGGTGGCCGTAGCCCAGGCCGCCCATGCGCTTAGGGCTTTGGGGGTTGGGAAGGGGGACCGGGTGGGCCTTTTCCTGCCGATGCTCCCAGAGACCGCGGTTGCGGCTTTGGCTGTGGCCCGGATTGGGGCCATCTTCGTGCCCATTTTCTCCGGCTACGCCCCCGAGGCCGCGGCCACCCGGTTGCAAGACGCTGAGGCCTGCCTTCTCATCGCGGCGGATGGGTTCCTTCGCAGGGGTGGTCGGGTGGCCTTGTTGGAGAACGCTCGAGCCGCGGCTAGGCTTTCGCCCAGCGTAAAGCAGCTTTTGGTGGTGCGTCGCTTCGGCGATGTCCCCCTGGCCTCAGGCGAGGTGGCCTGGGACGAGCTGGTCCCTGCTCAGCCCAAGGAAGCCCCCTACCTACCGGTGGAGAGCATGGAACCCTTCATGCTCATCTACACCTCCGGAACCACCGGCCGGCCCAAAGGCACCGTGCACTACCACGCGGGGTTCCCCCTGAAAGCGGCCCAGGACATGGCCCACCTCTTTGACCTGCGAAAGGGAGAGACCCTCTTCTGGTTTACCGATATGGGCTGGATGATGGGCCCTTGGGCCATTCTGGGGGCCCTCACCTTGGGGGCCCGGGTGCTTCTGTACGAGGGGGCTCCGGACTACCCCGATGCGGGTCGGCTTTGGGCGCTGTGCGCGCGTCATGGGGTGACCCACCTGGGCCTCTCGCCCACCTTGGTGCGGGCGTTGATGCCCCTAGGGGATGCCCCGGTGCAGGAACACGACCTCTCCAGGCTGCGGGTGCTGGGCTCCACCGGGGAGCCTTGGAACCTGGAGCCTTACTTGTGGTTCTTCCATACTGTGGGCCGCGGCCGGCTGCCCATCATCAACTATTCCGGGGGTACCGAGGTCGGGGGGGGCATTCTGGGCTGCACCGTCTGGCGGCCTATAAAGCCCATGGGCTTCAACACCGCGGCCCCGGGCATCCACGCCGAGGTGCTGGACGCCTCGGGCCGTCCGGTGCGTGGTGAGGTGGGAGAACTCGCGGTTCTGAAGCCTTGGCCGGGGCAGACCAAGGGCTTTTGGAACGCTCCTGAGCGTTATTTGAGTACCTACTGGGGCCGATTTGAGAACGTATGGGTGCACGGGGACTGGGCCTTGCTGGATGAGGAGGGCCACTGGTTCATCCAAGGGCGCAGCGACGATACCCTCAAGGTGGCCGGAAAGCGGGTGGGGCCTGCGGAGTACGAGAGCGCTGCGGTGGAGCATCCAGCGGTGAAGGAGGCCGCGGCCATAGGCGTGCCCCACGAGGTGAAAGGGGAGGTGGCGGTGGTCTTTGTGGTGCTGCGCCCAGGGTACCTGGAGGGGCCTGAGCTGGCCCAAGCCATCGCCGAAACCATTGCGGCCCGGTTGGGCAAAGCTCTAAAGCCGGAGCGGGTCCTGTTTGTGAGTGATCTGCCCAAAACCCGCAACGCCAAAGTGATGCGGCGGGTCATTCGGGCCGCCTATCTGGGGCAGAACCCGGGGGACCTCTCGGCCTTGGAGAACCCTCAGGCGGTGGAGGCCATCCGGCAGGTGGGCCTATAGGGCCTTGATCCGCTCCATGGCCCGCTCGAGCCGCCGCAGCACCCGTTCCTTGCCCAGGATGTCCAGGAGCTCAAACATCCCTGGGGTCTCCAGCGAGCCGGTGAGGGCCGCTCGGAGGGGCTGCATTACCTGGGCCGCTTTGACCCCTTTGGCCTCGGCGTAGCCCCTCAAGAGGGGCTCGGTGGTTTCGGGAAGCGTATCTGGGGCCTTCTGGAGCCGCTCGTGCAGCTCCGGCAAGAACGGGGCCCCTTCCCTTAGCTTGGCCAGGGCCTTCTCCTGCATGGGGTAGGCCTCGCTGAAGAAGTACATGGACTTGTCCACGAACTCCTGCAGGGTTTCAAAGCGGGCTCGCATGGCCTCAACCACCCGCTTCAGGTAGTCCTCGGAGGGGTAGGTGAGGCCGGCCCGTTCCAGGAAGGGCTTGACCCGCTCGGTCAGGTCCTCCAGGCTTAGCACCTCGCGGATGTACTTCCCGTTCATCCAGCGGAGCTTCTCCAGGTCAAAGACCGGGGCCCCCAGCCGGATGCGCTCCAGCCGGAAGTGAGCCATCATCTCCTCGAGGCTAAAGATTTCCCGTCCATCGGGCATGCTCCAGGCCATGGTGCCGAGGTAGTTGAGCAGGGCCTCAGGCAGGATGCCCTGGGCGCGGTAGCTGTCCACGCTGGTGTCCATCTTGCGCTTGGAGAGTTTGGACTTGTCCGGGTTGCGCAGGAGAGGGGTGTGGCACCAGACGGGTTCTTTCCAGCCGAAAGCCCGCAGGATGTGGATGTGGAAGGGGGTGCTGGTGAGCCACTCCTCGGCCCGTATCACGTGGGTCACGCCCATCAGGTGGTCGTCCACCATGGCCGCCAGGTGGTAGGTGGGGTATCCGTCGGCCTTCAGGATGACCTTGTCGTCTAGGGTGGCGTTGTCAAACTCCACCGGCCCCCGCAGGAGGTCGTGCACGATGGTTTTTCCCTCCAGCGGCACCTTGAGCCGGACCACATGGGGCTCCCCCGCGGCAGCCCGCCGCTCGGCCTCCTCAGGAGGGTAGTCGCGGTAGCGCCGGTTGTAGCCCATCTCCTGCTTGCCCGCCCGGAGGGCCTCCTCCCGGGCTTTGGCCAGCTCCTCGGGGGTATCAAAGGCCCGGTAGGCCGCGCCTTTGGCCAACAGCATCTGCACGTGCTGGTGGTAGATGGGCAGGCGTTGGGACTGCACGTAGGGGCCATTGGGCCCCCCTTTGAGTGGAGACTCGTCAGGGGAGAGCCCCAGCCACTCCAGCATCTCCAGGATGCGCCGCTCGGAGGTGGGGTTGTAGCGGGAGCGGTCGGTGTCCTCTATCCGGACGATGAACTTGCCGCCGTGCTGCTTGGCAAAGACGTAGTTGAACAGCGCCTGATAAGCGGTGCCCACGTGAGGGTCGCCTGTAGGGCTGGGCGCGATGCGGGTCACGACCATAGGCAAAAGGATAGCAGGGTCGGGGGCTGGCAAGGAACCCATGGCTTTGGGTCATATCTCTCACAGCCGGCTTAGCCGGGGGTGCTACCCTGGGGGTAGATGGAAGCGGTAGTGCCAGTGGTCCCAGAAAAGCCCTCCTCCATTGCCCGTTTGGAGGCCAGCGGCCTGGTCAAGCGCTACGGCCGGCGGGAGGTGGTGCGGGGGGTAAGCCTAGAGCTTACCCGGGGCGAGATTGTGGCCCTTTTTGGCCCCAACGGCGCCGGCAAGACGACCACCTTTTACATGCTGGTGGGGTTCATAGAGCCCAATGCGGGCCAGATTCGCCTGGGTGGGCGGGATGTGACCCGTCTTCCCATGTACAAGCGGGCCCGGCTGGGCTTGGGGTATTTGCCCCAGGAGCCCTCGGCCTTCCGGCGCATGACCGCTTTGGAAAACCTTCTGGCGGTGCTGGAGTTCCAGCCCCTGGCCAGGAAGGAGCGGCTCGAGCGGGCCCTGGCCCTCTTAGAGGAGCTGGGCATCGCCCACCTCAAGGACAAATACGCCTATACCCTCTCGGGTGGGGAGAGGCGGCGGCTGGAGATCGCCCGGGCGCTTTGCACCAACCCCGACTTTATCCTGCTGGACGAGCCCTTTACCGGGGTGGACCCCAAGAATGTCCGCGATATTCAAAAGCTTATCTCCGAGCTGCGCGAGCGGCGGGGGGTGGGCATCTTCATCACCGACCACGCTGTGCGGGAGACTTTGGCCATTGCCGACCGCATCTACCTTATGTACGACGGGCAGATGGCCTTCCACGGGACCCCCGAGGCCTTCGCCCGCGACTCGGGGGTGCGCACCCACTATCTGGGCGACGAGTACGAGCTGTGAGCCCCCGTGGAGCTTGGCCGTGCGACCGTGAAGCGCTATGACCTTCTGGGCCATTCTGATTTTGCTGGTGCTGGTGGCGGGCCTGGTGGCCTATGTGGGCGATCTGGTAGCCAAGCGGGTTGGCAAGCGCCACTGGCGTTTCCTGGGTTTGCGGCCCCGCGCCACGGCCACTTTGGTGGCTGTGGCCACCGGGGTGCTCATTGCCCTGGGGGCTTTTGGGGCTTTCTTCCTGTTGGTGCGGGAGGCCCGGGAGACCATCCTTCGGGCAGAGGCGGTGCGGCAGGAGCGCGACCGGTTGCGGGCTGAGGTGGGGCGGCTGGAGAGCCGAGCGGCCACCATCTTTAGCCAGTACGAACAGCTCAAGGCTGAGCGCGATGAGTTTGAGCGGAGCCTCACCCTTTTGGCCCGGCAGCTTAGCCAAAACGTAGAGCTCCAGCGCCAGACCCGTCAGGACCTGGAAGAGGTGCTTGTGGAGCGGGAGCGGCTTCGGCAGGAGCTGGAAAGGTTGCAGGCCGAGGGCCAGGCCCAGCGGGTGGCCTTGGAGGAGCTGAAGCAGGCTCGAGCCGACCTTTTGCAGGAGCGGGAGCGCCTGGAGAGAGAGAAGACCCTGCTGCAGACCGAGAACAGCCGTCTCTTGTCGGATCGAGAGACGCTCAGGGTGCAGGCCCAGCGGGCTGAGCAGCAGCTTCGCCGGTTCGAACAGGCCCGCCAGGAGGCCCAGAAGCGGCTTGGGGAGCTGCGGCGCCGGACCCAGGTGCTCGAGGCCCGGCTGCGCCAGCTGGAACAGGAGAAGCGCAACCTGGAGGGGGATATCGCGGTGTTGGGAAGGGCGTCGGTGGCCCCAGCGCTGGACGAGGGCCTTGGACGCCAGCTTGAAAGCCTACAACGGGAAAACGCCGATTTGTGGGCCAGGCTTTTGGAGGCCCAGCGGGAGCTACAGCAGGTAAAAGAGCGCAACCGGGTTATCGCGGCTGGTCTGGAGAGGGCCTTGCGGATGAGCCTACTGGCGGAGGAGGTGGTGCTGCCTGGGAGGGAGCAGATGGCCTTGCTCGAGGTTGTCCGGCGGGCCGAGAACCGCGTGCGCCTGCTCGGGCTTCGGGGGATGGAGGTGGCGGAGCTGCCTGAGCTGTTAAACCTGGGGTCAGGGCTGCTTTTGGCCAGGGTGCGGGGTGTGGACCCGGAGGGCCGGGTGCAGGTAGTGATTGAGTACCGGGCCCGGGAGCAGGTCTTTGCCGAGGGCGAGGTGCTGGCCTCCACCACCCTGCTGCTTCCGGCCAGCTCGGGGGAGCTCCGGCGGAAGTTTAACGCCCTGACCCAGGTGGTTGAGAGCCGCTTGAGTGGGGCCGGATGGATTCCCGAGAAGCTGGCCCAGGGGGGGATTCCCCTGGAGGAGTTCGCCAGCCTGGCTGCCCAGCTCAGCGGCCGGCGTGGGGGGACCCGGGTGGGGGTGGTGGCCCTGAAGGACCTCTACCCCACCGAACCGCCCCGCCTGGGGCTGCGCATACTTCCTTAGCCTACGCCGGGGCCCGGTAGCCGTAGCGGGCAATGCGCTCCTGCAGCTCGGTGTCCGCCGGGGGGCGGGCGCCAAAGCGGGCGATGACCCAGCCCGCCACCTGGACCGCGAGCTGCCCTGCGGCCAAGGGATCGTAGGAGCGCAGGTAATGGCCCAAGAAGGCACCGCAGAAGGAGTCTCCAGCGCCGGTGGCGTCTACCGGTTGGTCCTGGGTGGCCTCCAGCCGGATAAGCCGCTCTCCGTCCAGGATGAGGGCCCCCTTATCGGCCAGCTTGAGCAGGACCATGGCCTTTGGGTAGAGTCCCCGCAGGGCCTCCAACACGTCTTCAGGGTGGCGGGCCCCGGTTAGGGCCTGACCCTCATCCAGGTTAGGGAGGACGAAGTCAGGGGAAAGCCCACGGGTCAGCCGACGGAACTCCTCCCGGCCGATCTCGCGGATCATCTGGAACGAGGCCGGGTCAAAGGAGACGCTAAGCCCCGCTTCCTGTGCTGTCCCCACCGCCCTGAGGGCGGCTGCCCGGGGGGGGTCGGTAAAAAGCGACCAGGCGGTTATGTGCAGGTGCCCGGCCTGCTGGATGGTCTGGCTGGGCAGCTCCTCCGGGCGTAGCTCAAAGTCGGCCCCCTGGGAGGTAAGCATGGAGCGCTGCCCGGCCGCGTCAATCAGCACCAGGATTACCCCGGTGGGGGTGTGGGGTTTCCAGACGATGTGGGAGGATACCCCCTCGGCCTCCAGCTCCTGCACAGCGAACTCGCCGAAGCGGTCGCGGCCTACCGCCCCCAGGAAGGCACTGGGGTAACCCACCCGCGCTGCCCAAACCGCCACGTTGGCGGCGCTGCCTCCCCCCATCAGCAAAACCCGTCCGGTGGTGTCGCCCCCAGGCAGGAGCAGGGTGTCGGGTTTGGCCAGCACGTCCCAGGTGAGGTCGCCTAGGGCCAGAAGGGGCCTGGGGTTGCTCATGGGGCCGATTTTAACCCTGGGTTTAGGGCGGTCAAGGAGGCTGAGGTGGTAGACTGAGGGAGGCCAACCTGGGGGCCCGACGGAAGACGGGCCGAGTTTCTTGCCATGACCCCACATACCCCCGAACCGGTTTCTACCCCTGCTCCCCAGTCTGAGTCCCTGTCTGTAGAGGCCCTTTGGGAGAGCTTGGCCCCCTACCTCCACTACCTCTCGCCCGATGCGCAGGCTGGGGTGCAAAAGGCCTTGCAGTTTGCCTATCTGGCCCACCAAGGGCAAAAGCGCAGAAGCGGGGAGCCCTACATCACCCACCCCGTGGCTGTGGCGCAGATTCTGGCCGAGCTGAAGCTGGACGCCGAGACCATAATGGCCGGCCTTCTGCACGACACCATTGAGGATACCGAGGTGCGGCCGGAGGAGCTAGAAGAGCGCTTTGGCCCAGCGGTGCGCAGAATTGTGGAGGGCGAGACCAAGGTTTCCAAGCTCTACAAGCTGGCCCACGCCGCCCAGGAGGATAAGCCCGCTGAGGAAAAGCACGCCGAAGACCTGCGGCAGATGTTTATCGCCATGGCCGAGGACGTGCGGATTATCGTGGTCAAACTGGCCGACCGGCTGCACAACCTGCGCACCCTGGAGTACATGCCCCCTGAGAAACAACAGCGCATCGCCCGCGAAACTTTGGAAATTTACGCACCCCTGGCCCACCGGTTGGGGATTGGGCAGGTCAAGCTCGAGCTGGAGGACCTCTCCTTCCGCTACCTCGAGCCCGAGGCTTTCGCCAACCTGGAAGCCCGACTCAGGAGCCACCGGGCGGAGCGGGAGGCGGCGGTGCAGGCGGCCCGGGAGAAGTTGGAACAGGCCCTCTCGCGCGACTTCATCTTGCGCCAATCGGTTCAGCGCTTTGAGGTCGCGGGCCGCACCAAGCACCTTTTCTCCATCTGGAAGAAGATGCAGCGGGAGGGAAAAGCGCTGGAGCAGATTTACGACCTTCTGGCCCTTCGGGTCATCCTGGAGCCCAGGAAGAGCCCCAACACCGAGGAGAACGCGTTGCGGGAGAAGCAGGTCTGCTACCACGTGCTGGGCCTGGTGCACGCCCTGTGGCAGCCCATTCCGGGCCGGGTCAAGGACTACATTGCCGTGCCCAAGCCCAACGGCTACCAGTCGTTGCACACTACCGTTATAGCGGTGAACGGCCTGCCCCTGGAGGTGCAGATTCGTACCAAGGAGATGCACCAGGTGGCCGAGTTCGGCATCGCCGCGCACTGGTTGTACAAGGAGGGCCTGACCGACCCCGAGGAGCTGAAGCGGCGGGTGGGCTGGCTCAAGAACATCCAGGACTGGCAGCAGGAGTTCAGCAGCTCGCGCGATTTTGTGGAGGCGGTGACCAAGGAGCTCCTAGGGGGGCGGGTCTTCGTCTTCACCCCTAAGGGCAAGATCATCAACCTGCCCAAAGGCTCGACCCCCGTGGATTTCGCCTACCACATTCATACCGAGGTGGGGCACCACATGGTGGGGGCCAAGGTCAACGGGCGCATCGTGCCCCTTAGCTATGAGCTGCAAAACGGCGAGATCGTGGAGATTCTCACCGCCAAGACCGCGCATCCCTCCAAGGACTGGATGGAGTATGCCAAGACCCGCTCGGCCAAGCAGAAAATCCGCATGTTCTTCCGCGCCTTTGAGCGGGCCGAGACCCTGGAGAAGGGGATGCGCATGCTGGAGAAATACTTCAAGCGGCGGGGGCTGCCCAAGCCCTTGGAAAGCCAGCTCGAGGAGGTAGGGCGCAAGCTCATCAAAAGCCCAGCCCCCGAGGACCTCTACGCGGCCATCGCGGGAGGTCGGGTAGCCCCCCAGCAGGTGGCCCGCCTGCTGCTGCCCCGGTCCGAGCCGCCCCCTCCTCGGCCTCGGCCCCTTAGGAATGGCCTTGGCATCCGCCTGGAGCCGGATTTGCAGGCCCCCATCAAGCTGGCAAGCTGCTGCGAGCCAGCCAAGGGGGATGCCATTTTGGGCTACATCACCCGGGGGCGGGGGGTTACCATCCACAAGATGGGCTGCCCCAACATGCGCCGCCTGATGGAGCAGGATGCGGCCCGGGTGGTGCCGGCCTACTGGGAGGGGCTGGGGCGGGTGATGCAGCTCGAGGTGCTGGCCGACGACCGGGCTGGGCTCCTTCGGGACATCATGGACGCCATCGCCTCGTTGGGGAAGAGCGCCATGGGGGTGACCTCGAGCCCCACCTCTCCGTTGTCCTCCCTCTTCCGCATCAGCACCCGGGTAGATCTGAGCGAGGCCGAGCAGAGGCTTTTGGATGAGCGATTGCGCAACGTGCCCAGCGTGCGGGCGGTGAACTGGTCCCAGGTGCTCTAGGTGGGCGGCCTTGTCCTGGCCTTGGGGGTGGCCTTTGGGGTGGGCCTCCTGGCCGAGCGGGTGGGCTGGCTTCGGCCCAAGGC